>JBKJUN010000255.1:0-3706 GCA_046590555.1 Bryobacter sp.
TCGCCGACCAATGCGGAGTCTTGATGACCAGACTTGGCTTGAGGTGCTTTTGAGAATTTGAGAAACTTCTAGTATGAGAGTTAGAACGGGGAGCGCGCAGGGATTGGGATGAGCCGATTTGCTTTTGAGTTTACAGGGCGGATTGCGAAGCATTCGTTTGGGGAGTGGGGATACACGGTGGTGTATATGCCAAAGGAAGTGGCGGCGCAGTTGCCGATGTGTGAGAATCCTCGCCTGCGCGTGCGGGGAGAGATGGATGAGTACCCTTTCCATGGAGCCTGGCAGCCGACGGGTGGGCAATGGTATCTGATCGTCAATAAGTCGATGCTGAAGAAGGGCGGCTATTCCTTGGGGGATTGGATCAACGTCCGGTCTAACATCGACGATCAGAATGCGGTGGATGTGGCTGAGGCCTTAGAGGAAGCTTTGAAAACTGACCCTGAATTTCGCAAGGCATGGAAAAAATTGACCGCCGGGAAACAGCGTGGCTTGGCCTATCAGGTGTCAACAGCGAAGACTGCTGCCACCATCGAGAAGCGGGTTTTACAAGTTAGGAAGTTGGTATCGGATCTGTAGAGGGTTGCTCAAAACCGGTTTGGGCTAAGGCGGCGTCCAGGACTCGTTCGACGCTTAAATTGTCGAGATTTTCTGAGTGGAGGATGCGGACTCGCTCGCCGCGGGGGGACCAGACCTTGGGGTTAGTGGGGCCGAAGAGGGCTAGCGTGTTCGCTCCTGCTGCGGCAGCGAGGTGGGTGATGCCCGAGTCGTTACCGATGTAGAGAGATGCGCCGACGAGGAGGCTGGCTAGTTCGCTTAAGTCTTCGACTACTTTTGCGCCGGGGATGCGCTGGTGGGGGGCTACTACAAATTGCACCGCGCGGCCGGTGGTTTCGAGCCAACGCTGGAGGAGCTGGAAGTTTTCGAGGAGCCAGTTCTTTTTGGCTGAGCCGCTGAAGGGGTGGATCCATATCAGACGGTTGCTGGCGGGTTTGATTTTGATTTGTGGGGTGGCTGGGATAGGTGCGCCTACTTGGCTGGCGAAGAAGTCGGCGGCGTGAGTGGCATCGTCTGTTGGGAGTGCAGCCAGGAAGTTTACGCTTGGATGTAAGGCAGAGAGGGCTTGGCGGAAGTCGTCACGCGCAGCGCCGTACCAGGTGTAGATCTCGTCGAATTGCTCGAGACGTTCGGTGAGCTGGGGGCTTGGTTTTTCGATGCCGAGAAGACCCAGGCCCGAGCCTTCAATTGTGTTCGTGGTTGCGAAATGGATGAGGGGCAGGACTTCTGCCCTCGCCCAAACTTCGAGACTCGCGTTCTGGGCGAGATGTTCTAGCGCGGGGAAGCCGAGGATTGAATCGCCGATGCCGCCGGGGCGAATCGCTAGCCTCCGCATGTTAACGGACGTCGGCAGTGATGCGGACTTCAAGAGTCTTGGGGGCGAGGCAAGCTTTGTCGCTGCAAGCCTGGTAGCGGAGTTTGCCTAAGAGGACGTGCATCTGGGGCTCGATCTGTTCAGGCGCTTTGACCGTGACCAGGATGTCGAAATCGCCGGTGAGGACGTTTAGAGGCTTCTCTGAGAAGCTGTACTTTTCGTCGTGGCCTGCGGGGTACTTCAGGATTTCGACGACGAGGGGCTCGGCGGCGAGAGTCATTCGCAGCGGGATGAGATAGTCTTCGTTGGGCTTGTTCGAATTGACGTGATAGCCCGGGGCTACTTTCGCGTGAATTTTGAAGCTTAGGCTCTTGCCGCGTTCGATTAGCACCTTTGCGGGCGGGTCTACCGTTACTACGTTAGTGGATTGCGCGAAGCAGCTACTTGCCAGCAGGAGAGCCGAGCAAAGCGAGGATGTCTTTTTCATATTCACTCTTTGAAACGAGGCCGACGTGGACGCCGGCGATCATGCCGTTTTTATCGATCAGGAAGGTGGTGGGCAGAGAGTCTACGCCGCCGTAGAGCTGGGCGGTGGAATCGTCGCCAGCGAGGATACGGTAGTTGACCTTTTTGTCGGTGATGTAGGGCTTGATAATTTCCCAGCCTTCTTCATCCATAGCCACCCCAAGCACGGCAAAGCCTTTGTCTTTGAACTTCTGTTCGAATTCGATAAACCAGGGGATCTCCACTTTGCAAGGACCGCACCAAGTGGCCCAGAAGTTGAGCAGAACGGCTTTGCCTTTGTACTCGGCGAGGGAGACTACTTTGCCGTCGGCGTCTTTGAGTTTGAAGTCAGGGGCCTTCTTGCGTTCTTTGGCGGGGCGGACGCTGGCGGCGTCTGCCTTGGATTCTGTGGAGCAAGAGATGAGCCCCAATGAGAAGACAAGGATGGTAGTTGCTGATGCGAGTTTAATGGCGGAAGCTCCTGAGCTTAGTTTATACCGGCAACCTTCTCTTGTCGTTCAGACGAGAAAAGTAACGGCGCCGTTGCAAAGAAATCTTTTTGTTGGAATTAGTAAGGGCGGCGGCTGTGTCGCAGAAGGCCTCGCAGATGTAGTCTTTGGATTGCTGTGGTGCGCCTGGGACGTATCGAATGCTTGAGGAAAGGCCGGTGTGGGTGGGACGCTTCTCTGTGGCGAGAAGCGTTGCCCAGGCCTTGCGTTCGGCATTTGGCAAACGTCGCCAAACGAAGTGATAGATTTCGTGGGCAACGATGGAGACGAAGTCTGGAGCGTGGGCGAGCAGGTCTGTATCGAAAATGATTTCGCGGCGAGTGAGAAAACTCGCCGCGAAGACTTCGTTGCCAGGACCGGGGCCAGTCGCAAGCTTGCCTCGATGTGCTCGGAGGTGACGCTCAAAAGTGATCGTTAGGGCTTGGGGGCTGCTGGGGGAGCTGTGGGCGGAGCTGCTGCTGGGGGCTTGCCAAAGAAGGTTGGGTCCTCGACCTTGATGTCGGCTGTGTCCTGAGTTGTTTTGAGCCATTCTTGAAATTTCTGATCGCGCAACTGGCTGGAGAGCATGGGCTTCACTTCTTCCATGGGCTGAGCGGTGTATTCGGAGACTTTGAAGATGTAGAAACCGTTGGGCTGCTTGACGGGGTCGCTGATCTCGCCGGACTTGAGGGCGAAGATGGCCTTCTTGAGCTCGTCGGGGATCTGGTCGCTGCGGCGGATGGTGCCGAAGTCGCCTCCCTTGGCTTTAGAGGCAGCGTCGTCTGAGGATTCAGCTACTGCTTTCTTGAAGTCTACGCCGCCGCGGATTTGCTTGACCAGGGCCTCGGCCTTTTTCTGAGCGTCGGCTTCGGTGAGCTTGGGCTTCTCGCCTTCCTTGGCAGGAGTGGCTGAATAGTTGACGAGGATCACCTGGAGTTTGGCCTGTGTGTAGTTGTCTTTGTTCTTGTCGTAGAAGGCGGCGAGTTCCGAATCGGCGACTACGATCTTATTGCGGTAGTCTTCGACGTAAGCTTGCGAAAGGATCTGGAGGCGGGTGAATTCGAGGCGCTGCTTATACGGGGCGGCCTGGTCTACCTTGGCTGCTTCAGCCAGCTTCGAGAATTTTATGAGGACGGCGTATTGCTTGAGGAAGCCTTCTTTGTCCTGTTGGTAGAACTGCTGGAACTGGGCTGGGAGGCCCTTTGAGAATTCTTCGAGTTCTTTGCCAGTAATGGGCTTGCCGTTGATGGAGGCGACGACTTTGTCGGCTTGTGCGAACGCAACAATTGCACCGAGTGCGAGAGCGATTACAAAATTTTTCACGTGTTCTCTTAGACTAGCAAAA
>JBKJUN010000544.1:0-6404 GCA_046590555.1 Bryobacter sp.
GTACAGCAAGCGCATCGTCATCGGCATCGATACCTTCCTGCTTGCAGATGTAACGCATGCGTTCCATCACTTCGGCAAACTCAACGGAACGGAAACTGAACTGCTGGCAACGGGAAGCGATCGTTACGGGGATCTTGTGCGTCTCTGTCGTGCAAAGAATGAACACGGCCCAATCGGGTGGCTCTTCGAGCGTCTTCAGCAAAGCATTGAACGCCTCAGTAGTGATCTGGTGCGCTTCGTCGATAATGAAAACCTTATAGCGGTCGCGAGAAGGACGGAAGCGAACATTTTCGCGCAGCTCGCGCATTTCGTTGATTCCGCGATTGGACGCAGCGTCAATTTCGATCACATCAATCGCATTGCCCTGCACCACCTCGATACAAGAGGAACATTTGCCGCAAGGATTCGCTGTAGGCCCCTCAACACAATTGAGGCAGCGAGCCATAATGCGGGCTACAGTTGTCTTGCCGGTACCGCGTTGTCCGGCAAAGATATAGCCATGGGCAATCCTCTTTTGAGTGATTGCGTTGTCGAGCGTGTGTTTGACATGCTCTTGACCAATCAGCTCATCAAAATCGCTGGGACGATACTTGCGGGCGATAACCTGATAGGACATTGTATGGGGATATATTAACTAATAGTTATGCTAGACTCCGGGTGATCCGCGGCACACGAGCTAAACCACTACCGTTGCTTCCTTCCGGACCTGGCGGGGTTTGCGGCCGTCCATTGCACGGAGCCCAAAGCCTAGCAAACTACTAGTTTAGCACCCGTATTTTGATGAAGACTTTGTCTTGAGAGAATTTATTGAGGCGGCAACGCTTCTATCGGCCATATGATTCGAGGCTACAATCCGTTTCATTTCCTCAGCTCAGCCTCAACGCTAGCCCGAGGATTCGTCTACGCACTTCTGGTCATTGTTCTTTCGGCTTCCTGTTTAGTTTGTGCCGCTGACGACGACGGCATCGATTACAACCCACGCCGAACCCATCGGCAGTCTCGCCACCGGGTCTCGATTGGCACCGCTCATTGCTGTTCGGCCCATCATGCAAACATTGCAAGGTCTGCGGCGTTAGTCGGTGGCCTTCCAGTCTCTCCGGCGAACGCTCGCTTATTGCTTTCAAGCTTTTATCGCCTCCTGCAACCGCATATATTAGCCGCACACGTCCCTGACTTGAGCGTCCAGGCAGCCCTTCCCCGCCCCCCGCCAGTCTGCGTATAGGCCTTCCAACTAATTTCTGGATGATTCCGATAGCCCAGCCAGATTGGGCTGTCGTAGCGTTGCCTGGTGCAACAAAATGAGGTTCCCATGGATGAATTGACAAGAGGAGTTTTGCGCTTTGAAAAGGATATCTATCCCGAACGCAAAGAGTTCTTCGACAAACTGATCGCACGCCAGTACCCGCGTGCACTCTTTATCACCTGCGCAGACTCTCGCGTGGTGCCAAACATGATTACGGACTCCGAACCCGGCGACCTTTTTACGATCCGCAATGCCGGCAACATCGTTCCGCCTTATGGCGAAGCACTCGGAGGTGTCTCGGCAAGTATTGAATACGCGGTAATGGTTCTCGGTGTTAAACACATCATCATTTGCGGGCATACCCATTGCGGCGCAATGGATGCAGCAATGCACCCCGAAAAAATAGCCCACATGCCCATCGTCAAGCATTGGCTTAACCATTCTGAAAGCGCCCGCCGCGTTGCGATGGGCTACGAAAACCTCAGCCCTGAAAAGTTATCGGACGTGATGGTTGAAGAAAATGTTCTGGCCCAGCTCGATCACTTGCGCACACACCCGAGCGTTGCCGCCGAGTTGGCTCGCGGCGAGATGGAAATTTATGGCTGGGTTTTTGATATCGCACATGGCAACGTCTTTTCCTACGATGCGGACCAGGGACAATTTGTCCCAATGTCCGAAGAGCATAGACCCAGCGCAACACCACGACGGCGGAGACGTATTCTGTGAGTAAGACTCTCGCCAAAGACTTTCTCTCCAGCTTCGTTGTCTTCCTCGTTGCCTTGCCCCTTTGCCTGGGCATAGCTGTGGCATCAGGAATGCCGCCGGAGACCGGCCTGATCACAGGCATCATAGGCGGCTTAGTGGTAGGCATGCTTTCCGGCTCTCCTCTCCAGGTGAGCGGGCCTGCCGCAGGTTTGGTCGTCCTTGTTTTTCAACTACATCAGGAACATGGATTTGCCGCCCTAGGTCTCATTCTGATCATGGCTGGTCTACTACAAGTCGCAATGGGCTTGCTTAAAACAGGCCAGTGGTTCAGAGCCATATCCCCAGCTGTCGTTTACGGAATGCTCGCGGGGATTGGCGTGCTCATCATGGTGGGTCAATTCCATGTCGTAGTCGATGATACGCCCAAGGGCAACGGAATCAAGAATCTGATCTCAATCCCGGATGCAGTATTTGGAGGAATTTTTCCGCTCGATGGCAGCCCTCACGAAATGGCGGCCGTCATTGGTCTGCTCACCATGGCAGTGATCCTTCTATGGAATAAATACCGTCCTGAGAATCTAAAATTTCTCCCCGGCCCGCTCATGGGCCTGCTCGCTGCCGCCGCTGCCAGCTATGCCTATCAGTTAGAAATCAAGCATGTGAACGTACCGGATAACCTTCTTGGCAATCTCTCGCTCACAGGCATTCAATCTCTCGAAGGCCTCGCAAACCTGAAGTATTGGGCGGAAGCCGCCGCCCTTGCATTCATCGCCAGCGCAGAAACACTACTCAGCGCCGCTGCTGTCGACAAAATGACATCTGCCATGGGCCGCCGCGATGTCAGAACCAACTATGACCGTGAACTGATCGCGCAAGGGGCAGGCAATCTTCTCTGCGGAGCCCTCGGTGCTCTCCCAATGACCGGGGTCATTGTTCGTTCCAGCGCTAACGTTCAGGCAGGTGCTCAAACCAGATGGTCATCCGTAATGCATGGTGGGTGGTTGCTCATGATGGTCGCCCTCTTCCCGCACATTCTCGAACGCATTCCAACCTCAGCCCTGGCAGCAGTCCTTGTACTCACTGGCTTCAAACTTGTGAGCGTCACCAACTTCATGCGATTGCGTGAATATGGCTGGATTCCAGTTGCCATCTACGCAAGCACACTCATTGGAGTGGTAGCTTTCGACCTGCTTACGGGCGTAATGGTTGGAATCGCATTGACCATCATCAAGATGCTCTACAAAGCATCTCGCCTGGGTGTAAAACTAATCACTCACCATTCGGGGCGATGCGATATTTACCTCGAAGGCTCAGCTACATTTCTTCGCCTGCCAATCCTGGCGGACACTTTCGACCAGGTGGGAGAAAAAGCAGAACTGCACATCCACTTCGAGAAACTCACTTACATCGACCACTCCTGCCTTGACCTGATTCAGGATTGGCGGCACACCCATGAAGACAACGGCGGAAAAGTTTTGGTCGATTGGCCCGGGCTGGTAGAGCGCTTCACCAGAACCACTGCTTAATCGGCTAAGGCCGTAATAACGAAACCCCAGGCCCCGCAGGAATGATCTGCGTATCCAGAACCTCACCAGATTCGGGATCCAAATGCGTCGCGAGTTGCCCCAATGCATCGCGCACAAACAACACATCCCCATTCGGAGTGAACTCCAGATTCTGGGGCTGGATCAAACGCGGGAGCGCAATCCTGCGAACCACCCGCTTGGCCTGCACATCATATTCATCGAGTCCAAACAACGACGGAAAAGCCCAGAAAATCCTCGACCCGCTGGGGTTCATTACGATCTGATCGGCCGCGATCGACAACCCAAGTGCAGCCACGCTTGGCGTATTGGTCAGCGTATCGAATTGGCTCATGCTCGGCTCGGCAGTATTGATGTCGTTAAGGCTGGTACCCATGATGTAAATCGTTGCCCCATCCGGGCTCAATACTGCGGATTGAGGCGTGGTCGTTCCAAGCGAAACCTGGTTCCGGATCACCCGTGTAGCAGGATCAATCACAAACACATAGCCCCGGTCATTGACGCTCTCAGGATTACGCACCACCGCATAAGCAGTCCTGCCAGATGGCGAGAAGAATAGCCCCACTGGCACCGCTTGTGGATTCAAGCGAAACGGAATACTTGTAACCACTCGCTCACTCACCGGATCTGAAATTGAGATCTGATTGGATGTCCCCGCATGGGTCACCCAGACCTCACCTACTCCTGGGCGCAAAGCAATCTGGCGCGCCAGAGCCGGTACGGCAATCGCCCGCCCAACCGTCAGTGCTACCGGGTTCAACAAGCGAACGGTAAAGTCGGTCCCACCGCAAAGGACAGCAATCCGGTTCTCGGCCAAAGCCGCATTGGGGCTGCTGAAATTGCCGACAGGAAAATCATACAGCTCGCGAGCAATTCGCAGTGGCTCGGGAATTTGCAACTCCTTCTCCTGCAATCGAAGGCGTGTGTACTTGCCAGCCTCGCGCTTACTGGTCCAAACTTGAACGCGAGAAAACCCGGCGGTACCTGGCGCAGGGAAGATAGCGACCTCCACAAACTGCCCCGTCCCGTCGAGCCTGTCCGCCGTTTGATTCCGCGCAGCCTGCCTGGCGCTGGGCCCGAGCAACTCAACGACGCCAGCTTGCAGCATTGCAACGCTTACAACACCAATTAGAAGTCTCATTGGATATACACCGATTTAGTTTGCCATTGCGAGAACAAAAGTAGCCCGCCATCGAGGCCCGCCCCACTGAAGGGCACCGCGCGACTAAGCGGAACAATCCCGACCCCAAGCATCGCCAGAGACCCATCCGGCCGTCCAAAGGACTCCGGCAAATTGGACATCAAATCTGGAGAGAGCTGAATCGTGTCCACACCAGGGGCAGCCAGACAAGTAATTGCGGTGGTCGCATTGTGTACAGCAGAATAGGCCACCAGAGAAAGCTCACTGGTGGCATTAAAATCATTGGGCGTGAACTGAATACGCGTGTTCACATTGCGCCGGATACGCTCAAGCAGCGCCCTTCCACCCCAGGCAAATAGATTCGTAAGGTTCGGCTGGACGCTCACCTCACCCACCCCGCCATTAAAACTGAGTGTCGTTGCGTTTGGAAAATCCAGCTTGGGCAGTCCTACTCCATCATTGGCCCGCAAGCTTCCCACAACGGCCGCATATCCGGCCTGAGGCACCAGTGTTCGAGGAATTTCAGCCGTCCCGCTAAAATTACTACTCAACCTCAAAACAGACCCCGCATCTAGAGAGCTCGACGCCGGAAGCGTTCCTCGCATCGCCGCCCCACGCAACAAATTCCCACTCGCCTGTTGCACCATGCAAGTGCCTGGAGGTGGATAAGAAAACTGCGGATCAAAAGCAAACGCCGAAGGTTCCCGGTTCCAGAAGTAAGCGCGAACCGCCTCTGTTGTGTTCTGTTCCGTAGTCGTGATGTAAGTATCGATCTGGTGCAGAGTACGATCCAGCATCACCATCCCCTGCCGGCGCGAGTTGCGAATCAGATTCGTAAACGGATTAAAGCTGTCACTGCAACGCGCCCCAGCCGTATTCGCAATCGCCATCGTTACGGTATTGGAAACCGTATTGCCAGCCTTGATCCGCAGCGGCACATAACAACCAAGCGGCGCATCTTCCGGCACTCTCACGACAATCTGGTCCACCCCCGCGCAACAAGGGCTGCGTCCCCCGTAGAGCTTAATGGCATCCCGCTCGCCAATGGTAATCGTCAGCGGAATCTCCAGATTCTGCGCCGCCGGTGCGATGTTATCGGCAAAGGGTACACGTCCCAAACCAGTAGCCCAAATCGTGATCACCTGCCCACGAGCCGCCGAAGTGTCGAGAGAATTCACCGGTTGGTCGGTCTCGGCGTTGAAATTCTGCACCACCCCAGGCCCAAAGCCACCAGAAGAAATCGCAAAGATCCCAGGGGCATTCTCCACCACCTCGATCGGCACCGGCGCACTAGTCCGCCCGCCAAAACTCACTCGCAGAGAACCTGTCCCAACAGGCGCATTGGATGGCAGAATCGCATTGATCTGATTCAAAGAAACAAAAATCGGAATCGCCGACACACTGATCCCTCCCTGAGTCAGCGTAAGGTTCACCCCATTAAAGCCAGGCGATAGCGGAAAAGAATTCACCGTAGCAGGAGTCGTCGGGCCAATGTTCGAACCAAAGACCGTGAATACGCTACCGCGTGCAATCCCGGCGTTCGGCAGCCCTGGCGGAGCCAGACTGGCGGCATTCAGAACACCGCGAGCCACAATCACGGGCTGAGTTGCAAACTGCCCCAGGGCCAGCATCGGCAGCATCACAAGCGAAGCAAAACGTAGAAGCATCAATCCCTAATCTACAATGAGTCCTCACTTTCCCGGCTGGGGACGCTAAACTGGAACTTCCCTCACATGTTGCAAGCAGGAATTGTTGGGTTGCCCAACGTAGG
>JBKJUN010000694.1:0-1020 GCA_046590555.1 Bryobacter sp.
ACGTCCTTGAGCATCTTGCGGTAGTGATTGGCGGTCTGGCTTGGGTCAGAGACGATGCGAAGGTAGTCGAGGGTGCCCCCGCTATAGGCAGCCGCGGCACCCTCGACTACCTTCGCATCGTCTCTGACCCAAGCCAGACCGCCAATCACTACCGCAAGATGCTCAAGGACGTTCGGCAGGAATACATCGAGTTTTCCAAGCCCCCCTATGCCGTTGACCCTCTCGATGAGGTGCTCGTCAAAAAGGCCATGGAATCAGGCGTCAAGATCCGCCTCATCATCGAAAAAGGCACCCTCGACGCTCCACACCGCAAACGCCTGAACGAATACGCCAAGGCCGGTGTCGAGGTGCGCGAAGCCGAAGCGCTGCCCATGAAGCTCGCTGTCTTTGACAGCAGTTTCGGCTTGGTTGCACTCCTTGATCCGGTGCTCACCCGGCCTGCCTGGACTGCCGTCATCTTCGAACACCCCGGCTTCGCCGAGGCCATGCACGCCCTCTTCGATAACCACTGGAAGATCGCCAGCAAACTCGATTAAGCTATCAAGGCTTAAGCGACCCCAGATAAGCCGCCAGTGCCAGCATGTCGCTGTTGGTCATGTACTTCACAACCTTTTCCATTTCTGAACTCTTCCCGCCACGCCTAGCACCAGACTTCATGTCATAAAGCTGACGAACAATAGAACTCGGCGCACGTCCTGCAATGCTTGGCACGTTCTCCTTACCCTTGTAGCCCGGCCCATGACAACTCGAGCACTCCAGCTCTTTGCTGTCTCCCCATGTCTCGGCCAGACTCTTCCCCGTAGCGATGCTTCCTTCCGGCACATAGGCGATGTACTTGGTCGCAGGGTCCCGTAGTTCGAACTGATCGAAATCCTCAGGGCCTTCGATGATCCGTTGGCCTAGCGCTTCCTCTCCACCCTGGCGATCGAACTTGAATAGCCAGCCAGCGATTTTCGACTTGGGGATCATGGAAGTCTCAACCACGCGGACGAACGACTGCTGCGGAAGACTTGCGAAGTA
>JBKJUN010000969.1:0-5729 GCA_046590555.1 Bryobacter sp.
GAATTGGGTAAAACAATCTGGGATTATTGCGGCATGTCCCGCGATGAAGCTGGCCTGAAGAAGGCTATTGGCAAAGTACAGGAAATTAAGGAAGAGTTTTGGAAGAACGTTACAGTGCCGGGTTCTGGCGAAGATCTCAATCAGCAGCTTGAAAACGCCGGGCGTGTGGCGGACTTCATCGAACTTGGTGAGCTGATGTGCATTGACGCGCTGGACCGCAAGGAAAGCTGCGGTGGTCACTTCCGTGATGAATACCAGACCTCCGAGGGTGAAGCCCAACGCGACGATGAGAATTTCGCTTACGTCGCGGCTTGGGAATACAAGGGCGAAGGCGTCGCGCCCGCGCTGAATAAGGAGCCGCTGAGCTTTGAATACGTCAAGCCCTCACAGCGCAGCTACAAGTAAGGAAAGAGCACCATAACCATGAAGCTAACTCTCAATGTATGGCGTCAAACCGGACCGAACGCCCCCGGCAAGATGGTGCGCTACGACCTGCCTGATGTTAAAGAAGACATGTCGTTTCTTGAAATGCTCGATGTGCTGAACGAAACGATCATCATGAAGGGCGAGGCCCCGATCACGTTCGAACACGATTGCCGCGAAGGTATCTGTGGTTCCTGCGGATTCATGATTAACGGCAAAGCAAACGGAGGCTTCTCCAAGACTACAGTTTGCCAGTTGCACATGCGGCATTACAAAGACGGCGACGAGCTATTTCTCGAGCCATGGCGCGCGACGGCCTTTCCTGTTGTGAAGGATCTGATGGTGAATCGTTCGTCGTTTGATCGCATAATTCAGGCCGGCGGATTTATCTCAGTGCCGACGGGTTCGGCTGTCGATGGCAATGCTATACCGATTCCGAAAGTCTATGCTGACCGCGCGATGGACGCAGCGGCCTGTATCGGTTGTGGTGCCTGTGTCGCCAGTTGCCCGAATGCTTCGGCCAGCCTCTTTACGGGGGCCAAGATCGCGCACTTGAATCTTCTGCCTCAGGGTCAGCCCGAAAAGCTGGACCGAGCGCTCAAGATGGTGACCGTGATGAACGAAGAGATGTTTGGTTCCTGCACCAACATGCAGGAATGCGAAGCAACTTGCCCCAAGGGCATCTCGATTGAAAACATCGCGATCATGAACCGGCATTACGTCGAAGCCAGCTTTTCACAGCGTCCTGCGATGGGCGAAGCTGGAGCAGGCTAATTCGTCATGACCCTGCTCGATCACATCTCGCAGAATCTCTATACGGCGGTGCTCTCAGACTCTCTCGACAGTTTGGGATATCGCCGTCAGGTTATGCGCGAATCCATTCGCCCGGTTTACTCGAAGTATCAAGTGATCGCAGGATACGCGCATACGATCGCCTTTGTCGATAGCGACGAGATATTGCCGAACCCGTTTGATGCCGAGATCGAAGCTGTGGATGCGATTGAGCGAGACAGCATCGTTGTGATCTCTACCGGCAACTCGATTCAGAATGCGCCCTGGGGGGAGTTGCTCTCAACGGCCTCTGTCGCTCGTGGTGCCAGAGGCGCAGTGATCGAAGGCTTTGTTCGTGATGTGAAGATGATCGAGGAGCTTGGCTTCCCGGTTTTTGCTACGGGCATGAAGCCGCTGGATTCCAATGGCCGTGGCTTGCTGACTTCCTACAACAAGCCGATCGTTTGCGGTGAAGTGGAAGTGAAGCCCGGCGACCTGATTGTTGCCGATTTTGACGGCGTGATTGTGATCCCGACGGCTCTGATCGAGGCAACTATCGAGCGGGCCAATGCGAAAGTAACGGGCGAGAACAATTCCCGCGCCGAACTGCAAAAAGGCGCTTACCTGCGCGACGTTTATAAGAAGTACGGCGTCCTTTAAGAAATTCTTTCATTCTGCCGATAGCAGCCCAAGATGTGGCTTCTATTGCTATCGCTACTTGCACAGGATTCGACGACCTCTTCGCCGGATCTGACACTTCACTATCCCAGCGGCCAAGTTTCTTCGACTGTTGCCCGGGAGATGCTCGATGCCCTTGATGAGGAGTACGCACGTATCCGGCACGAGCTTGGGTGCGTGATCGGGGCGAAGGTAACGGCCATCGTGATCCCGCTTGAGGCCTGGCAGGCTGCGGGGCACTCACCTTGGGCTGGTGCGATGTTTGACGGACGCATCCAGGTGCCTCTGGTTTACGAACGCAGCCGGGTGGGCCCGCAGATGCGCAAGGTCTTTGCCCATGAGATGGTGCATGCCTGCATTGCTCGGTTTGGCAATTTCCCGACTTGGCTGCATGAAGGGCTGGCGCAGCGGCTGAGTGGGGATCGGCTAACAGAAGATTCTCGCCGGCAATTGCGTCAGGCGGTCTCTTCAGGGAAGATGCCGGGCCTTGAGCGCCTTGCAGGCACTTGGATGGGTTTGAGTTCAGATCAGGCGGCTGCAGTCTACGCCTATGCGCTGTGGGCGGCTGAGGTGTGGGTTGAAACCGAAGGGAGCGAATCGATTCGGCAATTGCTGCGTTACCCTGACCGCATCCCACAATTGACCGAACGTCTAAATCAATCGCTGAAGCGCTGAGCGTCAGTCGCTAATAGTCATCGTGGGGCCAGCGACCTGGCTCACTTCAGCGCAGCGGGCTTCGATTATCTTTGCGATTGCATAAAAGCCGGAAGCTATTTCGCTGGCCGGGCCTTCGAGCGCCACGGGCTTGCCGGTATCGCCGCCCTTGCGGATTTCCGGGATGAGTGCGAGTTCGCCGAGGAATGGAACGCCCATCACTTCGGCTGTCTTCTTACTTGCCCCGTGACCAAAGACGTCGATGCGTTCTTTGCTTTGGGGTGCGATGAGGTAGCTCATGTTCTCGACCATGCCGAGGACGGGCACCTTCACCTGATGGAACATATTTACGGCCTTGCGGGCGTCTTCGAGACTGACCTCACTGGGTGTTGTTACGACAACGGCGCCGGTGAGTTTGGTGGACTGCATCAGGCTCAATTGCACGTCGCCGGTGCCTGGAGGGAGGTCGATGATCAGATAGTCAAGCTCGCCCCAATTCACCTGACGGAGGAACTGCTGCATCACGTTGTGCAGCATCGGGCCACGCCATACAAGGGGCTTGTCGCCGGGGTTCAGGAAACCCATCGACATGACACGCAGGCCTTCTTTGACGATCGGGCGGATCTGCTGGCCATCGGTAAGGGGGGCTTCACTCACGCCCATCATGAGCGGCACATTTGGCCCGTAGACATCGGCGTCCAGCAAACCGACGCGGTTGCCGAGACGTGAGAGCGCGATGGCGACATTGACGCTGACCGTGGTTTTGCCTACGCCGCCCTTGCCTGAACCGATCGCTACGATGTTTTGGATGCCGGGAATATCTTGCATGACCTTAAGGCTATCAGGGGTTAGCATAGAAGGGGAATGATTCAGAAGCTCGAAATCGAAGGGTACCGTTGCTTTGAGAAGCTGACGGTGGAGGGGTTGGGTCGGCTCAACTTAATTGTGGGCCAAAACAACTCGGGCAAGACGAGCCTTCTTGAAGCCATTCATCTCGTGACGAGCTTTAAACCTGATAGCGATTTGAAGGACTCCTGTATTCGTCGTGGCGAAGATAATGCCGACACTCCTGGAGCGCTCAATACTTTTATGCTTGCGAATCTGTTTTGGGGCAGGCTCTCACTCAAGAAGGAATTTCTTATTCGTGCATTTGGAAAAGTAGGAGAAGATCAGACCCTTAAGGCGTCCATAGTGGAGAGTGCCAGCCAGCAATCGGCTTCACCGATCAATTTTGAAATTGCATCGAGTAAATTTCGCGAAAAGCTCGAATTCCCGGTCGGTGGAAACGGCAGCGTAATGATTGACACTAAAGCGAGCTTCGCAGCCATGGTTGCGAAGCTCTCATTCGATAAATCGACCAATGGCACCCTATTCCTATCGTCCAACGGTTTGTCCATCAAAAACATAAGAGCTCTTTGGGAAAGTCTGAGTATTGATGGCCTTGAAGTAGAGGTCCTCAAAGTGATGAAAGACTTTGATTCTGAAATCAACGATTTCCGGTTCTTCGATACGATCGGCAATGATAAAGGACACGTTAAGCTTGAGGGAGTGAATCGGTGGGTTCCACTAGGAACGCTTGGCGATGGTGCGGTTCGTGTGCTTGCCCTAGCTGCTGCAGCGACACGTGGCAAGGGTGGTGTCCTTCTTGTAGATGAAATCGATACCGCCCTTCATTACACAACCCTTTCCAAGGTTTGGAAAATGCTTTATCGCTTTGCGGTTGAGTCAGACACGCAGATCTTCGCCACTACTCACAGTCAAGATTGCGTCGAGGCTTTTGCAAGCTTGGTTCGGGACGGTATCGCAACTTCGCAGGAACTCTCACTCCAACGAGTCGTCAAAGGGGAGTCGAAAACTATCTCATACTCGGGAGATATTCTTTTGGCAGCAGTCAAGCATGAGTTCGAGGTCCGGTAAATGGGATCTGGAAACGCGAAACAGTTAATCGTCGAAGGCAAGGACGACAAATGGTTCGTAATCAACTTGTTGAAGGCATACGGTGTTGTTTGGTCAAATGATGAGAAAAAATGGCCGCTCACCGTCACGGATTTTGGAGGTATAGACAACATCCGTGACCGCGAAAAGCTTGATATTGAACTTCAAGAGACGCTTGTGGCGGCGAAGAAGATCCAGGGTTTAGGCTCCCTGGGAATTCTATTGGACTCCGACACAAATGCTGCCGCAAAATTCGAGAGCTTGCGAGCCATACTCTCTGAATTCGAATTGCCCTCACGACTACCCGTTGAAGGTTTGATCCACAACACCAGCAGGCTGCGTATCGGAATCTGGATAATGCCGGATAACCAGAACAATGGCAATTTAGAGACACTGCTCAAAGACCTAATACCCGACGGCGCGGTACCTCTATGGGAGCACGCACGGTTAGCAACTGCGGCGGCAAAAGGGCTCGGCGCAGGATATCGGGAGGTTGACCAGTCAAAAGCGGAACTGCACAATTGGCTCGCTTGGCAAGATCCACCCGGACGTACATACGGTACAGCCATTGAAACGAGAATGCTGGAAGTTCCGAACAGCAAAGCCACCGCCTTCGCCAAATGGCTCAACAACCTCTACGACCTTAATATCAACTTCACTTAGGCGCAATCGCCCAGTCCCAGGCCTGTCCAGCTCGATTCACTACCGCTTCAACATCGCGCACCAATAAGAATCGCTGCTTCACCATTGCAGCCGCCGCATCTCGCACCATGCCCTGATACTTCTCGCGTGTCTCATAGCGCTTCTTTACATCGCTTGCCGGGAATGGCAGGGTCGAACCCACCATGTCGTTCACATAGCCCTTCGGAGCATTCGGATCGGAGACAAAATTCCAGCCCCGATAGCGCGCTAGCGGCACCGCCACCTCTGGCATCTTTACGCCGCCCAGTTCGTTGCCGTCTGTCCCTATCGCAGGCACCATGAGGGGGAATTGCTTGCCAAGTACCGGGGGCTCTGCGCGGTAATCCATGCGCCAGGCTCTCATCGGTTGCTTGGGCGTACCGGCGTCGCCGAGATCTTCATAGGCGACCAGTTCCTTCCGGTCAATTCGCGGATAGCGGCTCTCGGGCGGCGCGACGCCGTCCTTTACCCAATCCTGCATTGCGCTGAGCAAGCCACGATAGAGCGGACGGTAATCGTTCATGTTGGCAAAATTGACGCTGCCCACGTTGGATGGCGGCATCCGGCCGGGGCCGTGTTGGCTCCCC
>JBKJUN010000996.1:0-2610 GCA_046590555.1 Bryobacter sp.
GGCTTACGAAGCCTTCGTTGACAGGCTCAAAGCTCTCCCCATCAGTTAGAGTACGCAGCAGACCGTGGCGTTCGGTCGAGATGTAGAAGAGGCCTTTTCCCTTCGGATGGAAGGCGATGCTGGTGGCAACGTATTCATTGAGCTTCTTCCAGAAGAGGCCGCCATCTTTCGAGCTCCACATACCTGCACTGGTTCCAGCAAAGAGCAGTTCCGGGTTGTGAGGTGTCTGTGCCACGACGTAGGTACGGCGGTTGGTTCCTGGGATGCCCTGGGCACGCCGCCAGGCAGCGCCGTGGTTGAGTGAGCAATAGATTCCACTGCAGGCGCTGGCGAAGACGCGCCCCTGCCTGGTGGGATCGACGGCAATAGAGAAGATGTCCGAGTCGTCGAACATACCAATGTGGGCTTTGGTCCAGACTGCACCGGCGTTGGTGGTTTTCCAGGGCAAATGAGGCGTACCGGCATAAAGCGTGCCGGCCTTCTCGGGATCGAAGGCAACGGATACGATAGCGGCGAGATCGGCGTTGGCTTTGGGGCTGATGCGCCGCCAGGTGTCACCCGAGTCGTTGGACATCCAAACGCCTTCGTTCGTGCCTGCTGCCAAGACTCGCGGATCCTTGGGCCAGGAGGTGATGGCAAAGATGGAGAGCCGTTCGGTGCCAGTCACAACCTTCCATGATTCACCTTCATCAAGCGAACGATAGAGCCCGCCGGGAGCGGCACCTACGAGCCAATTGCCGGGAATGATCAAGCCACAGTCAAGCCGAGTGTTGGCTAACTCAGGGAATGCCGGAAGCATCTGCCAGGACTTTGCCGCATCACGGCTACGAAAGACTCCAGTACCACGCATGGAAAGCGCCATGAGGGTGTCAGGCTTTTGGGCGTCTAGACGAATGACTCGTGCGGCACCACCCCAGGGGCCGATCGGTTGCCAGGCAGGATAATCGGCCGCATGGAGAAGCGGCATCAGGCATAAACTAAAGACACGAAACCAGTGCACTTCTACCAGTGTAAAGTGAGCAGGCTAGAAAATGACTATAATGGAGGGGTCTGGCCTTGAACCGCATACGCGTATTAGTGGCGAAGCCGGGACTCGACGGTCATGACCGCGGGGCCAAGGTGATAGCAAGAGCTCTTCGCGACGCCGGCATGGAAGTAATTTATACCGGATTGCGTCAGACGCCGGAAATGGTCGTCAATGCCGCTCTGGACGAAGATGTCCAAGTGATCGGGTTGTCGATTCTGTCCGGCGCGCATATGGCAATCGTGCCCAGGGTGCTCACTCTTTTGCGAGAGCGGGGAATGTCGGACGTGCTGGTAGTTGTGGGCGGGATCATCCCTGTAGATGACGCCAAGCAACTCAAGCTGTTGGGAGTGGCGGCGGTTTTCCAGCCCGGAACTTCACTCGAATCGGTAGTGGAGTTCATCCGTGGTGCGGCAACCATCCCCGCCTGATTATATTTGAAACCAAGAGGAGCTTGATGCCTCTCCAAGACAAAACGAACATTGCGGTGTTTGTCGATTACGACAACATCGAAATTGGAATTAAGACAACCCTGCGACGTGAATTTGACGTCTCGCTTTGTCTAGACTCATTGAAAGAGCGGGGCGATATTGTTGCTAAATTCGCCTACGCAAACTGGGGCCGCCAAGAAGGTGCGGCACGGCAGATGGCAGAGAATGCTGTACAGATGGTACAGCGGCTGCCCAGCCCGCGCGGAGACAAGAATGGGGGGGATATTAATCTTGCGCTTGACGCGCTTGAAATGGCATTCACCCACACTCATGTCAACGCCTTCGCCATCATTAGTGGCGATAGCGATTTCATCCCCCTGGTCAACAAGCTGAAAGAATATGGCAAGACTGTTTACGTTGTGGGCGGCAAAGCCTTCACCTCGAACATCCTGCAGAGCAACTGCCATGAGTTTGTGGCGTACGAAAACCTGTTGATGGATCGTGCGGCACGGCTTGATGGCGGCGAGAACGGGCCTACGCTCGAGCGCCTGAAACAGGAGCTCGCAGATTCGATGGCCCGCACAGAGCAAAGCTCTGGCGGCAACCGTTGGGATCGCAGCCGGGAACGGGATCGTGGCATTCGCGACCGCGAGCGAGGCGGCCGGGATCGGGATCGTGAGCCAGAACGAGTCGAAGAAGCGCCAGTTGTCGCGGACCGCATCGACCGACTGCCTGGCGAACGGCTCTCTGGTGAACGTCTGGCGGTGGACCGCGTTGCAGCAGCACCGCCTCCTGTCGAGAGCGCCGCTGTGATACCGGATCCGCGTGGACCGATCATCGTACCTCCTTATATCCCTTCGGGCCGTGAGAGCCGTTGGGAACGTCGCGATCGCCGTCGTGACGAACGTGGTGGTGGCCGTGTCGATGTCCGTGGTGATCGTCAGGATCAGCCCCGCGCCGAGCGTCCTCCGCAGTCGAATGAACCGCGAGTGACCCAAGAGATCACCGCCGCTCTGCCGCTGGTGGAGCGTTCGCTACAGACCCTCGAACGCCATGGCGTGCAGGCTCAACTGGGCTTGCTGAAGAGCACGATGATGCAACTGGATCCTACGTTCCATGAGCGTGGATTTGGTGCATCGAGCTTCAGCGACTTCA
>JBKJUN010001049.1:0-6690 GCA_046590555.1 Bryobacter sp.
GGGTGGTTTGAATCAACCCCATGCCCCCCACGAGACAGACAAAAAGAAAGGCGGCGTCTACGTCCTCTCGCCCGAAGGCAAACTCCTCGAGTTCATCCCCGTTCCACTCGACGAAGTTACCAACGTAGCTTTTGGCGGAGCCGACATGCGTACCCTATACGTCAGCGCCGGAGGCACTATCTGGAGCATCCGCGTCAAGACACCCGGCATCGGTCCAAACTAATTGCGAGAGCTATAATTTCCAACAATCGCCCGTCCCGGAAAAACATTCCCCACTGTCTTTCCATCAGCAACGACAGCCACCCCATTCACGATCACCTGAGCAATCCCCTTTGAAAACTGCGGGCCCGTCTCATAGGTGCCAGTATCCTTCACCGTCTCCGGATCAAATACCGTGATGTCGGCATCAGCCCCCACCTTGATCCGCCCCTTGTTCTTCATCTGCGGTGCCATCGCCTCCAGCCGCTGCGCAGGCATCAATGTCATCCGCCGCAACGCCTCCATCAGCGTCGTCGCCTTCATCTCTCTTACATACTCACCCAGCACCTTGCTAAACGTTCCCCCGCCACGCGGATGCGCCCCCTTCGCATAAGGCATCCCGTCAGAAGCAACAATCACAAACGGCGAAGCCATCGCCATCCGGATCCACTCCGGCCTCATGCTGTGCTGAATGACAATCCCGCCCTCCTTGCGATACTTCTCAAACGTCTCTTTGGTCAGCCTCTCGCCCGTAGCCTGCCACTGTAAGTCGCTATAAGTACTCCCCTGCGCCTCCATCCAGCCATCATCAAAAATAGCGGACTCAATAAAGGTTGATCCAGCGGTGTAAGGATAGGCTTCCGTCGTAATATCGATCCCGCGTTTGCGGGCCCCTGCGATCATCTCGAGCGCAAGCGGAATCGATCCTCGTGAAGAGCTGTTCAAATGCACAATATGCACACTGGCTCCACTACCCGCCGCATTTGCAATTGCCTCCTGTATACCCTCCTCGCCCCGTCCCCGCACGTGCGTATAAACCGGAACCTTCCACCTTCCCGCCATCTGATACACCCGGAAAATCTCACTCCGAGTCGCCCCTGGCAGATATGCCGGAATCACGCCCAGCCCCAGTCCGCCTTCCTTCAATCCCTGCTCCATCAGAAACGCGAGGCGACTGTACTCCTCTTCGTCGCCCATCTTGGCGTTGCGCCCTGCCAGCGGAATCCCGCTCATAGGCGCATTCGTATCCGGCCCAAGAGTCGAAGCGAATTCCTTCATCGCCTTCACCCGTGCCGAGGCATGTGCGACGGTCGTGCCGTAATGAATCAGCGCCTTGCCTTCTCGTGATTTGAGATAGCCAGCAACCGAAGGCAGCCCCGCCTCGAGCTCCAGCGCTGTCGTCACGCCATCATGCATCTGGTATTCATTCGAAGCGTTATTGATGCCATGCGAATGAAGATCGATAAACCCGGGCGCAACAACCATCTTCTGCGCATCAATCGTCCGCGCTCCGCGCAAAGGACGCGCACTGATGACGGCAATCTTCCCTTTCTTGATCCCGACATTACGGATCGCGTCCAGCCCACTTTCCGGGTCCATCACCCTCCCACCGACGATTACAATGTCATAAGCCGCAGTCTGGGCCTGTAGGGTGAAAGCACTGCAGAACAGCAGAAGAGTGAGGGAGCGTAGCATTATGCAGAGTATACAAAACTATACTTTGGATGCAGTCAACGTAGGTGCCTTCTTAAACTACCCTTATTGCCTGGGCCGCGACATGGCTATCTTGATTGGATCAGTGACTTTCGCTTTAGCTTGCAGTGAATCGTGAATGGCATCAGTGAAGCAGGATAGGCATTCCGACGGTTCTAGCTTTCTTTCGTCTATTCTCTCCGCTCGAACAATGAACCGGCTCGGAGCTGGCCCTATGAAGTAGAAGGGATAACAAGTGACCAACGTCAGAATTTCCTTCCCATTGGGCTCAAGCACGGTCACATCACTTGGCTTCACAATCCTGGTTTCAATCACTCGGTAGCGAAAGCCAAGTTCTGAGTTGGTAAGGCTGATTAAATCATTCTTTCGGATATTGCGAAGTGGCCTGAAAAAAGTATCACGATGAGCTGAGAGTCCAGTATTTCCCGGTCGGCCTGGCCAGCTTGTCCCTTCGATGTGGCCCACAGCTCGGCGCAGCGCGGTGTAGCTCGTACCCTCTACGATAAGCGCCGAGATTCCAAGCCTGGGAATCTCGATTCGACCCAGCGTTCCATCCTGCCAGACTGGATTAGCTGCAAGATTTATCCTCTGCTTGCGCATTGTAGGATCTTCCGATTGTTGAAACAGTTTTGCATCCACCATCACAAAGCAGCAATAACCCAGCAGTATCAAGCTAGCCGTAAACGATGCAGCCTGAGCCCATCTCAAGCCCATTCTGATGGAATCCAGATGAATCCGTAATTTCATGGTTTAACTCCATTCGTGTAGCCGGCACGTGTGCGTACCGAAAGTTTGTCGTAAGCATCAGACTTGGCTGAGACTTTGATGCGTCGGTAATTTCCCGGCGGACCCTGATTTGTGGAACTATAGCCCATGATGTACTGACTGCGGATCTCCCGAGCAATTCGTTCACAGATTGCTGGCAACTGCTCCAGCTCTTTGGGAAAGAACGCTTCTCCACCCGTCGAGTGGGCTAACCGCTTCAGCACTCCGGGATTCCGGTCTGGATCGTCTGGCGCGAAGATCCCGATCGCATAGATCATTGCACTCGACTGCCCAGCCATTTGCAATACCACTTCAAGGCTCAACTTGCTCGCATTGTCAGCCCCATCACTCACCACAAGAAGCACATTTCGATCTCGCCCACCTAAATTCAGCCGCTTCAGCCCCATCGAAACGGCATCGTATAGTGCCGTCTTGCCCGTTGTTGGAGCCTGCAGGATTGCCGCCTTTAATGGAGTCGGCAATGCCGTGAACTGCATGGCCAGCGGAAGTCCGAAGCTCACGTTTTCGTTGAAATTGACCACAAAGAGTTGGTCCGCCGGATTACTGAATTCAAGAAACTTCAGCGCGGCCGCGATGACGTTATCAAGCTTTTGTTTCATGCTGCCGCTGTGGTCAATCACCAACCCAACAGTCACCGGCAGATCCTCGCGGCGAAAGAGTCGAAGCGTCTGACCAACTCCATCCTCGACAACGCTAAAGTCTTTGGCACCAAGATCGGGCACAAGTCTGCCGGCCCGGTCACGCACCGTCGCATTCAAAACCACAAGGTCTACGTTGACAGAAATTTGAAATGGATCCTGCGCCCATTTGCCAGGTTCGTTACAGGGAATCAACGGCATCAGGAAAAATAGCGCAAGAGTCTTCATATGGCCTCGATAACTACATATTCCGGCTGCCACATGGCTTCCTGCACTTCTTCGACTATGTCGCCGATAAGTGCCCCCGCGATTTTTTCAGCCTCAGCGGTTTCTGCAACGGAGACTGCCACCGTAAGCGAAACCGCGCGGAGGTCGTCCATCTGCGGCAATAGCGATGCCCCATGTTGGCGCACGGATACCAGGCTCGATACCGCACTCGCCGCCGCCGCAATCATTCCTTCGCTGATCAGGTTTGCTTTTGAAACGAGAGTCCCAAGGGCAAGTCCAGGGTAGAGCAGCGTACTTGTGATGTGGGCGATTACGTGTGTCATGCCCTTATGCGTAATTGGTGGCGAAAAATTGCGTGTCGCGATCAAACAACGGCCATCAGTCCAGGAAATAAGATCGCTCGGGGCTGCCTCGGCTCTGGAAAGCGGCGTTGACAGTGTAAAAATGATCGGCCGTGTAGTGTTTGCCGCCATTTCCCTAACGATGGGCTCTGTAAACGTGCCCAGCTCACCCGACGCCCCGATCAACATTGTTGGCCGTACACGGTGCACCACTTCGGCAAGTGAGACACCCAGGTCTTGACCATCGGCGTCAAAGCTCCTTCGCCAGCCTCTCGATTCCGCGATGGGACGAAAAAACGAGGAAGGAAAGTCAGACGAGGCGTCAGATCTGTTGCTTGTGATGAGACCTCTCTGATCCACACACCAAAACTTCGCCAGCGCATCGGCCCTTGAGCTACCGTCACGGATCATCGCACCCAGAATCTGCCCCGCTACACCAACAGCAGAAGCCCCAGCACCAGAAATCACGATTCGTTGCTTTCGTAGTGGCTCACCAGACACTCGTACCGCCGAGATTGCTGCCGCCAGCGTAATAGCGCCAGTTCCCTGCAAGTCGTCGTTGAACATGCGTATCTTGTCTCGGTATTGATCGAGGATCCGCTGTCCTGTCATGGTCGAAAAGTCTTCCCACAGCAGAATTGCATGAGGGAAATGTCGAGTTGCCGATTCGACATAGGCTTCAATAAACGCATCATAACGATCTCCACGAACACGCGGATGTCGATTGCCGACATACATCGGGTCTTCAAGCAGCGATTGCTTGTTCGTTCCTGCGTCCATCATCACGGGAATCACTCTCGCCGGGTCAATCCCCGCTGCAGCCGTGTAGATCGCCAGTTTGCCGATTGCTACTTCAATTCCCCCAACTCCTGCGTCACCGATTCCTAGAACATGCTCCGCATCGGTAGCAAGAATTAGGTCGATATCACCTGCTTCAGCACCCAGGTTTTCAAAGGCCTCTTGCATGGAGTCCATATGATCGATAGAGAGATATAGGCCGCGGGGGCGCCTGAATTCGTGTGGATAATGCTCAATTGCTTGGCCCACTGTCAGATCGTTCACCACCGGGATCATTTCCCTGAGATGTTGTGAAAAGAGCTTGTAAAACAGAATCTCATTCCTGTCATGCAGTGCAGTGAGATAAACGTTCTTGCTCAGCACATCCGGGAGCAGATCGTACTGAATGTAGGCTCGCTTCACCTGAATATCAAGCGTTCCGATTTCCGGTGGAAGCAGACCAGTCAGCCCGAGCGTGCTTCGCTCAATTTTAGAAAATGCAGTGCCTTTGTTCAGTTGCGGCGAATTGAGAATGGCAGGGCCCCGGGCAGTGGTTTGCACGAGTCCCTGCGCATTTCGCCGTACCTTGATCTTGGGCGCCAGAAACGGTATCGGTTTCAGTCGCATGAGATAGAGCAGCTTTCAGCTAGAGCGTTTTTGCGATGGCCCGC
The DNA here is from genome assembly GCA_046590555.1 of Bryobacter sp. Lineage (GTDB taxonomy): Bacteria > Acidobacteriota > Terriglobia > Bryobacterales > Bryobacteraceae > Bryobacter. Next base: position 5,134 of record JBKJUN010001049.1, read on the forward strand.
ATGGTCAGGCCGCTTACTAGGGCCATAATCCCAAACAAGGCAATCAACGGTAGATCGCTCCCGGTCGCTGGCAGCGTTGCTTCAGTCGTGGCCGCCATCTTTGGCTCTGCCATCTTTGGAGTTGCCGCCTGCGGTTCCGTCACCTGCGGCTCTTCCACAAGCTCTGCTGCCGGTGGTGGCGTTACCACTTCTGCGATCACTACATCCTCACCTGACGGTTGTATAGCCATAATCGGTGCTCGCTTCAGTTCAGCTACAACCGGCTCATAAGCTGTGCTCGAAGGAGTTGAGACTTCAACCGGCAATTCCACTGGTGTATAGAGCACCGGCACATTGGTCGCTTTGGCTAGCGCAATTGCTCGAGACTTCGGATAAACGAATTCTTCGCCCCAGTTGCGGCCGGGGTAGAACCACGCTCGAAGTGCCTCTGGTTCCCCAGCCGCACGTTCGGAAAAGGTTATCACAGTCTTGTCTGTTGCCTTCAGCCGGTAGTTCGGAATCGCGAGGATCGTCGCATAAATCTGTGTCTCTTCTTTGTTGAAGATTTGAACGATGTGCCGGTCCGAGAGCGAATCAAGAATCTTGAATACATAGGTTCCAGCTGGGAGTACACCCCAGCCAGTTGCATGAACACCCGGAATTTCAACGGGACCGCTAAAGGTAACCACCGTCTTTCGGTTCCAGGCGTCTGCCTGGGCTGCGGATGGCATTAACGCGAACATTAACGCCAAACAACAAATTGGCTTTACAGCTAGAGAAAGTTTCATATCAATCATTTCTTTTCTGGCGGTTATGTCCCGCACTCTTGGGTAGGCACTTCAAGTGCCGAAGCTTGGAATTGAGGTTGAGCCTTATGGGGCCGCCTCGTGGAACTAATTTGAGCCTCCCCGGTAAGGCCAAAAGATGACCAATGGGAGTCGTTTGACGCGATAGCGTCATCAATTCATCGGCTCAGCCGGTACGTGCTCACACCACTCCATAGGCCAGTAACCTGCAACAGCCACACGCAAACAACTACAACTACGAATATGTTCAGGATCGATTTAATACTGGAAGCCATGGGGATATAGCGATTGATCAGATAAAGGCCGACGCCAAAAATAATCAACATGAACACAACGTTTAGTAAAGGCATTTTGATGCTCCTGAACCATAACGCTTGCAATTACCAGACCAAACAGGCCGCAAGCCACTGCACGATTCAACTTCGCGATTCAGTGACGAAATAAATCGAATAGTGCTAAGGTTGAGCTGACCAGAGTTTTCGTTCGCCTCAGATCAAAAGTAGGGGCCTGCGATAGCAGAAGGGGGCTGTCATGAGTACATCCGTCGGTTTAAAGCTCGATACCCAATGGCTAGAGCTGTACGGCCCGATAGAGCTTGAACAACTTATCCGCGCGGTCGTTTTTCACCCTTCGGTGCCCGTTCTCGTTGCAGATGAAGCGGGGTATTTCAAAGAGGCAAGCACTGGCGTGGCTCGGATACTTGGTGTGCCAAGGGAGAAACTGCTCGGTCAACACATCGCCGGCGCAATCGCGCCCGTGCGGCAGCCAGAAC
>JBKJUN010000022.1:0-3502 GCA_046590555.1 Bryobacter sp.
TCCCGCTCAATCGCCCCCAATTTCAGACGCCCCTCCAGCTCAAACCCGAAATCATTCCAGTCCCGGCGTCCCCGCACCTGCACCTCAAAGCTCTGATGAAACGCCCACATCCGCTGCAGCAACAACCCATAGCTCTCCTGCGTCGCCTTGCCTTCAGACATCGCACGATACAGCGGAGCCCCCTCCACCTTCTTATGCAAATCACGCGTCTGTCGCCGCAGTCGCTCTAGAACCACACTTCCCATATCAACAGGCATCTTGCTTAGACCTCCAAACTTCAGGGCGTACACCGCCCATTGCGACTCTTATCGGCAAGCAAACGTAGGACTTGAAGAAAAAAGACGATTACGATAAATCATGCAAGCCCTCCTCCTCGCCACTCTCCTCCTGGCCGCTCAACCCCACCGCGAATCCATCGAGTGGTGCGACGCATGGCTCCCCCACATGAAAGACTCCGCCCTCCCCCGCGTCATCCTCATCGGCGACTCCATCACTCGCGCCTACTACTCCTCAGTTGAAGAGCAACTCAAACCCCAAGCCTACGTCGCCCGCATCGCCACCTCCAAAGCCATCGGCGACCCCGCCCTCCTCTCAGAAATCAGCACCTTCCTCTCCCAGGCAAATTTCGATGTTGTCCATGTCAACATCGGCATGCACGGCTGGGACTACACCGAAGCCGAATACAAACAACACCTCCCCGCCCTCTTAAAACTGATCAAAAAGACCACTCCCAACGCCAAAATCATCTGGGCCCAAACCACCCCCATCCGCAAAGACCGCGACAAAGGTGCCACCAACCAGCGCATACAAACCCGCAACGAAATCGCCAAAAGGTTCTTCGACTCAAAACGCATTCCCATCAACGACCTCCACGCCCTGATGCAACCCCACACCAACCTCCACTCCGATGACATCCACTTCAACAAAGAAGGCAGCACCCTCCTTGCTACCCAGGTAGCCACCGAAATCAAAAAACAACTAACCCGTTAAGGCTACAAACTAAGGTATTTCCCCGATACCCTGAAGCCAGCCACCGCTCCTAAACTAAGAGTTCATGTCTAAGCCGAGCGCAATCCTCGTCCTAATCAGCTCAGCTACCCTGCTCTCTGCGGGTCAGATCGTAACGCTCCACAACGGCCAAATCATCCGTGTTGAGAAAGCCGACCGTGACGGCGACCAGATCTTCCTATCCACTCCAGCCGGCCTCTCGATTTTAAGCCAGTCTGAAGTCAAGAGCATCATCGAAGAGCCAGACCCCAACAAGCCAGTCAAACGAGTCCCCAAAACGGCCAACCAGACTACAAGAGCGATGATCCACGCCGCCGCCAAAGCCAACGGCCTCCCACCCAAGATCGTAGAAAGCATCGCCAGCGTAGAATCCGGTTTCAAGACCAACGCGATAAGCCCCAAAGGCGCAATCGGAGTGATGCAACTTATGCCCGGTACCGCCCGGCAGTTAGGCGTAGACCCCAACGACGTAGAGCAAAACATTCAGGGCGGCGCGCGCCTCCTGCGAGACCTGCTCATCCGCTACGAAAAAGATCCAGACCAACTGCGAAAAGCGCTAGCTGCCTACAACGCCGGCCCAGGAGCGGTAACCCGCCACGGCGGAATCCCTCCCTACAAAGAAACTCAAAACTACGTCCGCAAAGTCCTCCGCAAATTCGACGCCCCCGACACCAACACCGCCGCCCCCGAACAATAGCCGCCAATCAAGTCTTTCGGGAACGGATCTCAAAATTCACGCCTTCTTGCGCCTGAAGATGCGCAAGCACTCCAAACAGGTTTTTGGCCGAAGGATTCCCATTCGGTCCAAACATCCGCATAAGACTGTTTGCCGGAATCGATGTCGCCTTCTCTAACTGTTGAAATCCTACTGTGGCGTTTATGTAATTACGCAAGATCGCCCGGCCAGTCTTCTCATCTCCAGAGAGCATCAGCTCAATGGCTTCGCGCAACAAAGCTCTGCGGAATTGAGGCTCTTGCTGAGCGCGTTCCCGAATCGTTTCGCGAAAATCTTTGGTCAGAGCCATTTCTAGATCTCCTGCTTCTTTCTCTTGTTGTAATCCTGCCAATAGGACATAGCTTTGCTAATGTCAGCTTCCTGACGTACTTTCGATCCGCCAGCCAGCAAAATCACCAACCAGTCACCGTCCCTGCCAAAGTAGATTCGATACCCTGGGCCGAAATCGATCTTGAATTCGACCACTCCGCGCCCAACCGATTTAACATTCGATAGGTTGCCCCCCGAAATGCGTTCTAATGCGGTTGCGACCTTGGCTGCTGCTTGAACATTCAACGCAAGCAACCATTTCGTAAAGGGACTACGCCCTGCTCTATCGACGTATTCACGAACCTCGATCACTGAACAATACTAACATATACGTTATCACCAAAACACACATCATTCCCAAAAGTTGCCCCACCACCGCCACACCGAAAACGCCTCCCCAAACCAGACACTCCATCCATACCAGGCCGCTCAGAACCACAACCGGAATCGCCACAATACAAGCCGCATACAAAAACCAAACCGCCGTATGCAGCACCTTCACCAGGACAAGCGCGCGACTCTGTTCCAGTTGATCTCCCACAAGCAACCCTGCACCAGAATCGAATTACCAGTGGCTTAAAGTATCGGATGGCTGCGCAGCCGCCAGGGTCTTCACGCCCCACACGGTAGGCGACGACGGCGTAACGATGAGCATCTGGCGCAGCGACGAAGCGATGTTAAACGCCTCCTACAAGCAAGGCCAACACAAAACGCAAATGGACCGCAATAAGTCCGTTACCTTCTTCGACCGCTCCTCCTTCACCAGATTCCGCATCCTCGAAGCCGCAGGCCAGTGGGACGGCCAGGATCCTCTGGCATCCAAGTGAGGCCGGTTCTCAACAGAGGCCAAGACGACAGCAGTGTCCGTTAAACAGCCTGGGGCTTCCCTAAACCTTTCCTACAACTCGCGGTGGGACTCGATATGATATCGGGAACACTTACACGTCCAATGACCGGCCAGGTTGTTTCTCATTACCGAATTCTCAACCGCCTTGGCGCGGGTGGCATGGGCATCGTCTATGCGGCCGAAGACTTGATCCTCCACCGTCGGGTTGCCATCAAATTCTCCTCTCTCGACAATTCAAACGCCTTCAAAGACCGCCTCCTCGAAGAGGCTCGCTCCGCCTCCATCCTCGACCACCCAAACATCGCCCGCATCTACGATTGCGGTGATTCGAGCGGCCGCCTCTTCGTCGTCATGCAGCTCATCGAAGGCCAAACTCTCACCGAGCTCTTAACCCAGGGACCCTTCCCCTCCGTCAAAGCCATTCGCATTGCCGAAGACGTCCTCGTCGGCCTCGAAGAAGCTCACCGCTGCGGCATCATCCACCGCGACATCAAGCCCTCCAACGTCATGATCGACAACCGCGGCACCGTAAAAATTCTCGACTTCGGCCTCTCCAAGCGCCAGCATCCAATCCAGCTTGCCGCCGCCGCAGACCAGGAAAC
>JBKJUN010000072.1:0-4588 GCA_046590555.1 Bryobacter sp.
ACTCCTCCGCATCCGCCGCCTCCACATCCAGGAACTCAGCGGTGGCGGATGCGGAGGAGTTGGGTGAGACCTTCGTCGAGGGGGCTTAGCGACGGTGAGTCGACTCTAACAATAGGAGGAGATGGTATTGGCTGTTCGGGGGGAGGGGGTGGTGTGGACGCAGGTTTCTCTGCGGCCGAGGCTGCAAAGCCTGACCAGCCCCTACCATCTCCCCCAATCGTCAAGGTCGACTCGCTGTCGATGAATCCGCTCGACGAAGGTCTTACCCAACTCCTCCGCATCCGCCGCCTCCACATCCAGGAACTTAGCGGTGGCGAAGCAGCCAATCAAATCCGCGACATGATCATCGCCGCCATGCAAAGTGCCGGCTTCTTTGCGGTAACTGAAAACCCCGAACGCGCCGACGCCTTCCTCAAAGGCACAGCCGAAGACCTGGTTTTCAACGAACAATTCAGTTCCCACGAGAGTCTCGGCGTTCGCACTGGTGCCTCCACCGGTCGCGGTTCTCTCAACGGCAGAAACTCCGAGCGAGCAGCCGCCTCCATCGGCGTAACCTCAACCGAGGACACTAAGCTCAACGAGCGCAAGCACGAAGCCGTAGCCGCCGTCCGCATCGTCAACAAAGAGGGCGACGTACTCTGGTCCACCACACAAGAGAGCTTCGGAGCCAAATTCCGCGGCGCTTCCGCCGACGTAGCCGACAAGATCACCCGCCAACTCCGCACAGACCTCGACCGCGCCCGCAAGTTCCCGCCCCAGGTAGCCAAAGGCCGGGAGTGATCCGGCGCAAGGCGATATCATGAAGGACATGGCGCGCAAGGTAAGTGTAGTGATTGAACAAGATGAGCATGGCTGCTATGCTTGGTGCCCCGAGCTGAAAGGCTGCCAATCGCAGGGTCAGACGATCGAAGAGACGCTCACCAATATCAAGGAAGCTGTTGAACTGTATCTGGAAACCCTGACCGACGACGAGCGCTCCGCCGCCTTCAATCATGTGGTGCTCACCACATCGATTGAGGTTCATGCCTAAACTTCCCAGGATGACCGCAACTGAGGCCGAAGTAATTTTGCTCAAAGCGGGCTTCATCTGGCTCAGATCGAAGGGCAGTCATCGCATTTACGAAAAGACAACTGCAAGGGTAGTAATCCCCTTCCACCGTGGGATCATGCTGCACCCGAAAATCATAAAGCAAGTTTTGGAGGCGATTGACGAATCTTCGGGCTAGTTAAATTGCCGCTGATTCTTTTGGAAATCCTGGCTGGTCGAATAGAATGTTCTCTGTGAGGTTAAACCGCTAACTCAGTCCTTCACCCGCACCAACTTCCGCGTACTAGTCTTCCCCGCAATCACCTCAACCTCACCACGCGAAACTTTGTAATAAGTAGCAAGGATCTGGCAAAGCTCTTCATTGGCCTTCCCGTCCTCAGGCGCAGCCGACACCTTCACCTTCAGCGAACCATCCGCCATCGTCCCCACCACCTCGCTCTGGCTCGACCTCGGAACTACTTTAACCGCGACAACCAAATCTCACCTGCCTTGATCTCGGAAGGCCCACTCCAGTCGAGCCCCTTCCTCTCCCCCTTCAACTCCACAAACGCCACTCGCTCCACAACACAACTCCCTTTCCCGTAACAGGCAAACACCACCGTCCCCAGATCCGCCAGCGTAGTCCCCGGCGGCAACTCTGTCGCCAGCCTCATCCACCCGCTCCGCTCCACCGAATTCCCAGCCTTACCAACATGGCTCATCTGCACCCGCTTTCCTCCGGGCAACGTGAATCCAACAGCCACACGTCCGCCATCCTTCTGATTCGACAAGAACTCAATATAAGCGTAGTTAGCCGGGTCGCTGATATCTTCACCCCGCACTACCCCATAAGGCCGCAGCTTCCCTTCCCGCTTCAGTTCCTCACCCATGATCTTCCACGTCTCCGGCTTCTGGTCCATCACATACTCACGCGAATGCTCACTCAAATCCACCAGGATCGGATCAAAGTCAAAGCGCCGCCCGGTCTTCTCCTTAACCCCAGCCACCATGTTGTTGCGAGTCACCGGCACCAGCAGCGGACGATCTCCCTCAAAAGGCCCCTCAAACGCTACGTCCTTATGCCCAGCCCCCTGTATCTGCCTCACCCCTGCCGATCCATCTTCATTCACCCACACCTTATACACATACTCGATATCGGTAGTCCGGCCCCAACGAGCCATCAAGTCGCGAGTCGACGTCCCGCCATCCTCATTGGAAAAAATCACAGTGTAAGTCAGCGACTGATCGGTCTTGTCCCACTCCACATACATCAGCAGCGGGACATCACTCTCAGTCCCTACCGTATCCGCACGCTGATACAGAATCGGAGCATGGCGCTTTAAATCCTTCGGCTGCCCAAAAGCAGCAACACAACACACTAACAACAACAAAGCCTGAATCGTCTTCAGCAGCTTCCCACTCGGGCAAGGCTTTTCAAGAATCGCATCCACCATCTTTTCCTCCTCGGTGCCCCGCAGCTCAGCCACCGCACCACTCAAAACAACCAGCTTAGGCGGCTTTGATGAATTCTTGATTTCACGAATCCGCAACAACCCGGCCTCCAGCGTAGGAATCCTCAAATCCATCACCACCAGATCCTCATCTTTCGACACCACAGTGTGCCCAACCGTCTCCAGCAGCATCGTCCGCAACTCCCGCTGGTCCCGGTCATCTTCAATCAACCGTATACGCCCCATTACTCAAACACAATCCCAGCGATCACCATCTGCGGCATCACCTGATTCCAGGTTTTCGGCAGCGTATCAAAAGGCAAACGGAACGGCCGCGTCTCATTCGATTTCAAACCACCCTTATCCGGCCTCACAATAGCAACCGTCTCCCGCACAACCACCTGCCCATACGGATCGAAGAACACACAATTTAACTCCACCTTCTTCAAAACGCGAGGCCCGTTATTCCGGATCTGCCCCGTAATCTCCACCAACTGCTGCCCGCCAAAGCTCTCGGCAGCCTTCATCTCCACCTGTCCAAGGGCCAGCTCGCGAATATAAGCCTTGGCCTCTTCCGCACTCGCAGCCGTCCCCGAGCTCCCCGGGCCGCAGCCCCAAAGCCCCAATAATCCCGCAATCACAAGCAAAAACCGCATCACTAGTCAGCATATACGCCTGCACGCCCGGATGAGTAAGAAAATATCTTAGCGCGAAACACTCATAAAACTAGACAACGATAAGCTAACTTGCTATTCTATGACTGGCGGTAATTATGGATTTCAATCGTTTCACCGAAAAAGTTCAGGAATCACTACGTACAGCGCAGACCCACGCGCTCAGAATGCAGAACCAGCAGGTTGACGTCGAGCACGAACTAGTCGCACTCCTCGATCAGCCCAACGGCTTGGCTCCTGCGATCCTCAAAAAGGCCGAGGTCCAGCCCGACGCACTCAAGCTTCGCTTAGAGCAGGAGATCAACAAGCTCCCCAAGGTCTCCACCCAGACCGGCGGGCCAGATCAGATCTACGTCACCACGCGCCTCACCAAACTCTTCGCCGACGCCGAAGCCGAGGCCAAAAAGAGCAAAGACGATTTCCTGAGCGTCGAGCACATCCTGCTCGCCGTCCTCGAAGATAACGGCACAGCCGGTCGTCTCCTCAAAGAAACCGGCCTCACCCGCAAGCGACTCGAAACCGCGATCCACAGCGTTCGTGGTGCCCAGCGAGTCACCAGCCAGAATCCCGAAGAGACCTACGAAGCTCTAGAAAAATACGGTCGCGATCTAACCAAGATGGCAGCCGAAGGCAAACTCGACCCCGTCATCGGTCGCGACGAAGAAATCCGCCGCGTTATCCAGGTCCTTTCCCGCCGCACCAAAAACAACCCTGTCCTTATCGGCGAACCCGGCGTCGGCAAAACCGCTATCGCCGAAGGCCTCGCCCAGCGCATCATCCGCGGCGACGTCCCCGAAGGTCTCAAACAAAAACGCATCGTATCCCTCGACATGGGGGCACTCATCGCCGGCGCAAAGTACCGGGGCGAATTTGAAGAACGCCTCAAGGCCGTCCTCAAAGAAGTCGCAACGGCCGCTGGCCTGATCATCCTCTTCATCGACGAACTGCACACCGTCGTCGGTGCCGGCAAAACCGAAGGCTCGATGGACGCAGGCAACCTCCTCAAGCCCATGCTCGCCCGTGGCGAACTCCACTGCATCGGCGCAACAACACTGGACGAATACCGGAAGTACATCGAAAAAGATGCCGCCCTCGAGCGCCGTTTCCAGCCTGTCATGGTCGACCAGCCCTCGGTCGAGGACACCATCTCGATCCTCCGCGGCCTCAAAGAACGTTATGAAGTCCACCACGGCGTACGAATCAAGGACGCTGCGCTTGTAGCCGCCGCCGTCCTCTCTAATCGCTACATCGCCGACCGCTTCCTCCCCGACAAAGCCATCGACCTCGTAGACGAATCCGCCGCCAAGCTCCGCACCGAAATCGACTCGATGCCAGCCGAGCTCGACGAAATCTCGCGCCGCGTCATGCAGCTTGAAATCGAGCGCACCGCCTTGAGCAAAGAAAGCGACGATGCCTCCAGAGACCGTCTCGAAAAG
>JBKJUN010000149.1:0-4318 GCA_046590555.1 Bryobacter sp.
GAAGCGCTCCGCCCAGGCCGTCCCCCTCCTCGAAGGCCTCATCCCCGCCTATCCCCGCAACTACCTCTTCCGCATCGAACTTGCCCACATGTACGCCGACCTCGGCGAGCGCGATAAAGCCCTGCAACAAATCAACACCGTCACCGGCATCCAGCCCGAAAAGCTCGCCTACCTCAAAGGCAATCTCCTCTTTTGGTTTGACGAATACAACAAGGCCGTCCCAGAACTCAAACGCGCCGTTGCTGCGCGAGACCATCTCGATCTCAACACCGGCATCATGGCCTGCCTCCGCTTGGGCCAAACTCTCGATCTCCTCAACCGACACACAGAAGCCATCGCAGCCTATAAGCTCGGCATCGCACTCGCCCCCGAAAGCGATCTCGCCAAAGAATGCCAGCGCTTCTCCAACCGCCAATACAAAAGGAAGCCCATCGTATGAATTATGGACTGAACCGCCGCCAATTCCTGAGCACCCTTGCCTTACCTCTACTGGCTCAGCCCAAACCGCCCCAAAACGTCGTCCTCATCCTCATCGACGACCTCGGCTACAAAGATTTCAACTGCTATTCCACCGAAGCAAACCCAGTTCCCTACCCCACTCCCTACGTAAACGAACTGGTCAAAGAGTCTACCCTCTTCACTCGCTTCTACGCCGCCTGCCCCGTCTGCTCGCCCACCCGCGCCAGCATCCTTACCGGCAAGTACCCCACCCGCACCGGCCTCACCGACTGGATCCCCGGCATGCAGCCCGCTCCAGCAGCCAAGCTCGAGACGCCGCAAACCAAAGAAGAACTCGCCCTCTCAGAGCGAACCATCGCCGAATATCTCAAGCCCCTCGGTTACGCCACTGCCTCCTTCGGCAAGTGGCACCTCGGCGGTGCCGACTTCAGCCCCACCAACCAGGGCTTCGACACCAACATCGGAGGCAACGAAAAGGGCCAGCCCAACAAGTACCTCGCCCCCTTCACCATGCCCGGCCTTACCGACGCACCTCCTGGCACCGAACTCACCGCTTATCTCACCAAACTCGCTAATCAGTGGATTGCCAAACAAGCCGAGGCGAAGAAACCCTTCTTTCTCTACCTGCCCCACTTCGGCGTCCACACTCCGCTGGGCGCAACCCTCGAAATGGTTGCCAACTACCGCAATGCCAATGTGATCAGCCCAACATACGCGGCAATGATCGACCCAATTGACGAGTCAGTCGGCTCCATTCGCCGCCAGCTTGAGCGCTCCGGCGTGTCAAACGACACCATGATCATCCTCACCTCAGACAATGGTGCCCTCGCCAGCCTGAACGGTAAGACCAGCACCTCCATCCAACCTCTTCGCCAGCAGAAAGGCTACCTCTACGAAGGTGGCATCCGCGTCCCCTGTATCATCCACGACCCCCGCAAGAAGCAGCCCGTCGTCATCGACAACCCTGCTTGCTCCATCGACTTCCTGCCCACGATTCTCTCCTGGCTCGGCCAACCCGTCCCCAACAATATCGACGGCACGCCCCTCTTTAACCGCAAAGAGCAACCCATCTACTATTGGCACTATCCCCACTATCACGGTGCCGGCGGCAAGCCTGGTGGTGCCGTCATCGACGGAGACTTCAAGCTGATCGAAGACTTTGAGACCGGTCGCACCGAACTCTACAATCTGAAGACCGACATCGGCGAAAAGAAAGACCTGAGCCAGTCAGATCCCGCCCGCCGCTCCAGCCTCTATCTGAGGCTCAAGCGCTGGCGAGAAGAAACCAAAGCCATCATGCCAACTCCTAAAACAGAAGCGGCTTCTTTGCCACCGCCTGGAGAAAGGTCAATACGAACGCTCCGTAGTGAAACAGCGCCAGGATAAACACCCCCGCGCTTGCCCCAACTTCGCTCAGCAGAAAACCGCCGAGCGGCAACACCTGCAATCCATGCAGGCCAATAAAGTGAGAGATCCTCAGGTCCCCGGCTTCCTTGCTCCAGTTGAGCAAAGGAATCCCGGGGCCTCCGTCTTTTAGGCCAACCGTATGCGCCATCGAAGCAGCCATGTAGCCGCCCTCGACACTCGCCAGCACGGCCAGCAGAACGCCCAGCCGGCACCCCCAAAGTGCTCCGGCCGGCATCGGTGCCGCACTGGTGAGAAACCACCAAAGCAGCACCACCAGCAGTATCGTGTTCACTACAATCATGACGCCCATGATGCTGAAGATGGCCGAATTAAGGCCTGTAGAAATGTTGAAGTGGCTGCGCTCACCCCGCAATGCCTGACCACAAACCGCAGCGTTTTCGAGCAAAATCAAAATGCTCGCAATCGTACCCAGACTCGACCGCGCCACAATCGGCACCTCGACATAGTTCAGTAACCAACCAAGCGTCCATAAGTAGATGGCGCTTGAAACCAGAAATTTAGCCGGCTTCAGCCAGATCTTGACCCCAAGTATTTCACGGTGGTCAAAATACATCGCAACCAACGCAGCCGCCAGGAGGATCCAGTGCAACATACCAACCAGACCACAGGCCTCGCTGCCGTCGCGCGCCCGCTCAAACCAGATCAGCGGATTCAGGCTCCAGCTTCCCATCTAGCCGTACACCAGCCGTCCGCTCAACCAGGTCCGTTCTACCTTGATTTGTTTGGTGAGCTTGTCGAACGAGAACTCAACCAGGTCGGCCCGCTCTCCAGGGTTCAACCCACGCATACGTCCACCTACTCTGCCAACTCGCGCCGCGTTCGTAGTCGCCATCGTAACTGCCTCCCGAAGGCTCAAGCCCACCATGCGCATCAGATACGATATGCCAACATCCATCTTCAGCGCCGAACCAGCCAGTTGCTTGCCCCCGCGCAGTGTCACCTTGTCACCGGGATGCAGTGTCACCTCAAGCTCCCCCAGCGCATAGTCTCCCGGCTCACAGCCCGCCGGCATCACCGCATCGGTCACCAGAACAGACCGCTCAATACCCTTGGCCCTGAGCGCCACTTTCAGGAAATTCGCCGGCACGTGGATCCCGTCCGCAATGAAGCTCGCCGTCAACTTATCCTCCGCCAATTGATCCCAAATGTAGTTAGGATGCCGTGGCAGCATCGCATGCGATCCGTTCCCCAGGTGAGTAGACATCGTCGCCCCCGCCTTCACCGCATCAGCGATCTGCTGCGTCGTCGCCTTCGTGTGGCCAATGCTCACCACAACACCTTCACCCACGACATGTTCAATCAGCTTGGTCGTACCGTCATATTCCGGCGACAAAGTGAGCAAACGAATATGCCCCTCAGCCGCACCCTGCATCCGCTTCCACTCTTCAATCTGCGGTGGCCGGCATTGCAGAACCGGGTGCGCGCCACGCGGTCCATCTTCGGCAGAAATAAACGGCCCCTCGGCGTGGATCGCCTCCAGTGCGTCTCCTTCTGGCAACTCGCGCTTCGCCTTCACCAAATTCCGGAAGGCCGCCTGCATGTCAGCCTCAGACCCCGTGATCACCGTCGGATAAATCCGCGTCACTCCAGTAGCAAACTGCTCGCGGATCGATCGGCCAATTTCTTCGAGCGAAGAATTGCCAGAGCAATAATCGACTCCAGCAAATCCGTTCACCTGAAGATCGATAAATCCTGGGGCAATCCAGGTGTCGATCTGGTCGGTCGGGCCCACCCAATCGTCCACCGCTTCGATCGCAACTCCGAATTCCACCCGGATGGGTTCGCCAGTCCGGTAATCAAAGCCAAAACATTTTGCGCTCATTCTGTTTTATTCACACCTTGTCCACAAGAAGTGGCTGCTAAGTCCATCAAAACGCACGAAATAAAAGTCGTGCAAAAACGCTTCAGCCGCACCTTTTCTCCTTGCCAGAGTCGCGGTGCGGCTGTTAAAACTGATCAAGATCGTCGCTGCTCCCTAACGCAGGCTGGAGAATCTCGGGGGAGGTGGCCAGCCGGTGAAAGTGAGCAGCGATCCGATCTATACGGCGACGGTTTGGGGAACCGGCGTCAGCCAGCCGAATTCATCCGGCAAACTTCCGTCGACAATCCCAAAGAACTTGCTCTGGATCTTTTCTGTAATCGGCCCGCGCTTGCCCGATCCAATCGTGATCCGGTCAATGCTGCGGATCGGCGAAACTTCAGCCGCAGTGCCAGTGAAAAAGACCTCATCCGCCACATAGAGCAGCTCACGAGGGATTGCTTGTTCCGATACCGTGTAGCCGAGGCTCTTGGCGATCTTGGTGACACTGTCGCGAGTGATGCCAGGCAGTACGCTGGTGGCCATCGCGGGGGTGTAAATGATGCCATCGCGAACCACAAAGATGTTCTCGCCCGACCCTTCACTCACATAGCCGTTAACGTCAAGGGCAAT
>JBKJUN010000838.1:0-4415 GCA_046590555.1 Bryobacter sp.
CCGTCACAGCCGCTACCAAAGGCAGCGTAGCCATTACAAACAAAGCCACTCTCACATTCCACCTCTTCGTACCTGAATCGGATGCGATCTCCCGACCACCACTCCCCCAACTCGACCCACCAGCACAAACTCACCCGGTGCCTTCTCCGCCGCTCGCACCACCACCTCCGCCCGCGTATCGGCAACCGCCACAGCCTTCACGTCCATCACCAAACCCGCCGTCACCGCCTCCAGCGTCAACTCAAGCGTATCCTTCCCCGAATCGAGCCGGGTCACAATCGCCGTAAACTTCGTCTGCCCCTTCGCGTCAAGCCGCATCGTCTCCGGCACTGCCAGCACCACCCCCGGCGCATCCGCCACAGTCACCCGCAGCAACTCTTCCTCGGCATCACCAATAAACCGCACCCGGTTCCTGAAGTACCGCGCCTTCCCCGTCTTCACCACCGTTTCCCCATCCATCACTCCACGCCCCATAAACCGAACCTGCCCCAACTCCAGCGGAGCATCCCCCGACACCCGAAACACTACCTCAACATTCGTCCCATCCAGATAATGCGTCTCCCCGCAAGTCCCCGTGTAGGGAGTATTCTTTGGCTCGGCCACTACCGGTTTCATAGTCACCCCAGCAGGCAGATTCTCGGCCCAAACCTCAACCGGCGCAGTCCACCCCTCAAGCCGCCTCACCCGCACCAGCACCACATTATCCCGCCCGCGATACAGCGTATCGTCGGTCCCCACCACCTTCACCGAGAAATCTGGCTTCGCTTCCTTGATCGTCAGTCGATAAAGAAAACTCGGGTCCCCCCGAAACTGCGCATCCCTCACCGCAGCAACATACCGCCCCGCCTTAGGCAGCCGAAACACCAGATGCGGGTCGAGATTCGCGGGCTCCTTGCCAGTGTTCGTCGTCGGGTCATCCTGATAAGCCAGCCGCTTGCCAGCCTCGTCATAAAGAATCACCATCGGATCGGTCAAATATCCAAGTTGCATCCCTTCGACATCCAGCACAACCGTCTTTGCTTCCTCCACCCGGAACACAAAAAAATCCGTCGCCTTCGCCCGGTCCAGCACTCCATTGGCAACCACTGGCAGATCCACCGGCTTCGGGTCCCTGCGATTCCGCGCCGACCCATCCGATACATCTACTTCCCTGTATTGCGACACTACAAACGGCACCGGCATTGTCGCCCCATCTACATGCAACCGGTGCTCCCCGAGCCGCAATCCCTTCGGCACAGCAATCCTCACTCGCGCCCGGTCTCCACTCGTCCGCACTACCTCACCCTCAGCCACTCCATCCCCCAACGTCACCCGCTTCACCCCACCAAGATTCACCCCACGCAACTCCAACTCAACCGTCTCGCCCTGCCTCCCTCCCGCTGGCATCGCCAGATCCACATGCGGCATCCGCCCTGCCACCAGCCGGTAATCCGACACATCAGATCCCGCCTCGCTCGATCCATACAACCGCAAATAATAAGCCCCATCCTGCGGAGCCATGAAAACAACATGCGGATCCTTAAACCCATAATAATCGTCCGAGTAAGCCAGCTCCTCCCCCTGCCCGTTCAGCACCCCAATCACCGCATCCGTATTCGCCCCATTCCGCGTCGCCAAAACATCAAAGGTCAAGCGTTCCCCGGCTTTGGCGTCAAACCGGAAGTAATCATAATCCCCAGCCTTCAGAATCCCGTTCACCAGAGCGGGAAACACAAGCCCCTCTGCCTTATCGCGAGAATCATTCGGTTCCTTCTCGCTCCGCTCCACCAGCGTATTCACATCAAAATACCCAATAGCCGAACCATGCCCACAAAGCAGTCGAAAGTCATGCCGCCCAGGCTCTGTATCTGCTGCCAGCGTTATCTTCGCCACCACCCGGTAAGCTTCTGCCTTAACGATCTCCCCTCGCAGCTTCGCCGACCCAAAAACAAGCTCTTTAGCCCCTTGAAGATTCCGCCCCGAAAGCGTCACCGTAACGCTGGTCCCGCGCTGTCCACCATGCGGAAAGGTTCCCTGGATTTGGGGCCAGATCGGCGGAATTTTAGTCTGCCCAAAGAGTCCCAAAGCCAGACCAATCGCTAAGGTCAAAGCTCGAATCATGAACGAATCTTATCTAATTCGCATGATCCTCACAACCAAGGCCTAAAGAAGGCCTAAAGAAGCTGCCGCACGGTACGCAACAACAGCTCGCTATCCACCGGCTTCGGCAGGTATCCCTGCATCCCCTGCGACAGGCACAAGATCCGGTATTCATCCCCGGCATTCGCCGTCAGCGCCAGCACCGGCGTCCGTTCATAGCCACTCACATCCCGCAACCGCGTGGTTGTCTCGATGCCGTCCATTCCGGGCATCTGCAAATCCATCACCACAAGATCAAATCGTTCCGTTTCGGCCTTCAACAGTGCATCTGCCCCACTGGTCGCCAGCGTCACTTTATACCCGCCACGCTTGAGATAAGCTTCTGCCACCTTTCGCGCCGCCTCGTTATCGTCCACCACCAAAACCTTGCGCTCAGCCGGCCGCTCAAGCGTCGATTCCAGATGCGAGTACCCAAGCGGAATCGTAAAAGCAAACAAACTCCCCTCACCCGGCTTACTCTCCACCGTCAGATCCCCACCCATCACTTTCGCAATCCCTTGCGCCAGCGTCAGCCCCAGCCCCATCCCCGGATAGCGCCGCGCCAATCCACTTTCCAGTTGCTCAAACGATTCGAAGATCTTCTGAATCTGTTCCCCGTCCATCCCGATGCCTGTATCTTTGATCTCAACCGTCAACAGAAACAAATTCGCATCACTTACATGAGGTTCGACCCTAACGGCCAACTCCACCTGCCCTCTCTCTGTAAACTTCACCGAGTTCGACAACAGATGCTGCAACAACTTCCGGAACCGCAACTCATCCCCCCGTGCCGCCTCAGGCACATCGTCGGAAATCCGCAGATAAAACCCGATCCCCTTTTGCCGCCCCTTCACCAACCACTGTGCCGCCAGCGATTCAATCGCTTCCTGCAACAGAAACTCGCTATTGTCAAGCTGTGAATCCCCGGCCGCCAGCGCTGTAAACTCCAGCGTCGACGACAACACCGCATACAATTCTTCTGCGCAGGCCTTCGTTAGCTGTACATACTCTTTTTGCTCGCTGTTCAGGTTCGACTGTTCCAGCAAACTCGTCATCCCGAGGATCCCGCTCAACGGCGTTCGCACCTCATGATTTAGCGCTGCTAAAAACTGGCGCTTCAGACGATCTATTTCAAGGCGCTCCGACATCTATACCCGTATCGGCAAAACACCTTAGCTTCTTTAGAAGATCGCGATTTATTTCAACATTCCTTGCACACCCGCAATCAACGTACACGTAACGACGTGAAAGAGCCAACCGTAATGGATCCAACGTCTTGTGTACTTTATAACGAGCCAGACATCTTGATAAACCATGGGACAGTTTGATTGTCCCTAAGGTCTTGCCCTATGGCGCCATTCAGAGTACTGTCTAAGGCCCTATTCGGTACTAGTAGAGCCCGGCTTCCCCCTCCGGCCCCGTCTTCCACCGCCGGTGCAACCACAACCACTGCTCCGGTTCGCGCCGAATCACCCCCTCAAAATGCTTCGTCAACCGCGCTGTATCTTCAACCACATCCGTGCTCATCTCAAACACCGGATCAAACCGCAACACATACTTCCCCTTCTTTGCATCCCACAACGCATAACCAGGAATCACCGCCGCCCCAGTCTTATGTGCCAACTTGGCAAACGTAGTCCCCGTACAAGCGGCAATCCCGAAAAAATCGACAAAGCTCCCATTCTCAGGCAGTGTATTCTGGTCGATCAAAATCCCCACCGGCTCATTATTCGCTAGCGCCTTCAAAATCCCCCGCAGAAAATCCTGCTTGTCCAGAATCTTATTCCCCGATCCCGTCCGATACCCCTTCACCAGCTCATCCAGTAGCGGGTTATCGAGCGGCCGCACTACAACATTCATCGGCTCAGTCATCAATGCATGAGCAAACGCACTCAACTCCCAGTTCCCCAAGTGCCCTGTCGCAAACAACACCCCCCGCCCCCGCGACTTCGCCTCCAGATAATGCTCAAACCCCTCATACTCAATCCATTCCCCGATATTGCCCTGGTTCCGCGTCCCAAACCGCGAAAAGTAATAAAGCATCCGCCCCAGCCCCTCATAAACCTCGTCAATCGTCCCGGTCGCATCTACCTCAGGCAAGGCCATCCGCAAATTCTTCTCGCCACTCTGGCGCATCCGCCGCGCCACCTTGTCCAGCAATCGAGCCACCCCAATAGAGAACCCGAGCGGCGTAACCGAGGCAACCCCCAGCAACCAGCTCATCAGCACTGCCTCAGCCCGATTCCGAAACTGTGAACGCCCCTTGCTCACCCCTCGCGCTCGATCCAGCCCCCGCC
>JBKJUN010000902.1:0-4825 GCA_046590555.1 Bryobacter sp.
CATAAGTTGCGGCGGCTGAAAGCGCAAGGCCCATCACACCAGCCTTGGCTGCGGCGATGGCCTCATGATTGGCATAGCCGAGGCGTGCGGCGGCGGTTGAAATCAACACGACTGAGCCGCCGCTCGGCATGTTCTTGACGCCGGCGCGGAGGGCGATGAAGGCGGTCTTGAGATTGGTGTCGAGGGTTTGCTGGAACTCGGCTTCGGTTGTGAGGTGGGCGGGCTTGAGCAAAATGCTCCCGGCGCAATTGACGATTCCGTCAATCGGGCCGAAGGCTTGTACGGCTGCTTCTACTGCCTCGAGATTCGTTAAATCTGTTACGACATATTGGGCGTTGACTTCAGCGGAGAGGGCAGCGAGCTTGTCGCCGTTGCGGCCGATGAGCAGTAGCTCGTGGGCTTTGGCTGCCAGGCGCCTGGTGAGCGCACTGCCGGTGCCGCCATAGGCGGCGGTGATGACGTATTTCATTGGTAGCGTTCCTTAATTTCGTTTGCCTGTTTGGTGATGGCGGCCTTCTTTGCCGGCTCGATTCGCACCAGGTTTCGCAGTTGCATATCCATACGGCCTACCTTGGTGAGCTTTATTTCGTGGCGCATCAGAAAGTCCCAGTAGAGCGTGGTGAAGGGGCAGGCTTTCTCACCTACGGATTCCGCCGGGTCGTATCGACAGTTCTGGCAGTAGTTCGACATGCGCTGGATGTATTTGCCTGTTGCAGCGTAGGGCTTTGAGGCCATGATTCCACCATCGCCGAACTGGCTCATCCCGAGCACGTTTGGTAATTCCACCCATTCCACTGCATCGACGTACACAGCCAGATACCATTCGTGAACACGTTTGGGGTCAACACCGAGCAGCAGCGCGAAGAGGCCCGTCACCATCAGGCGCTGGATGTGATGAGCGTAACCGTAATCGAGAGTCTGCCCAATGGTCTGGCTGAGGCAGGTCATTTCGGTGTCGCCGGTCCAATAGAAAGAGGGTAGTGGCTGGGTGGCTTCGAGGGCGTTCTTCTCAATGTAATCCGGCATGTAGAGCCAATAGATGCCGCGCACGTATTCTCGCCAACCGAGGATCTGACGGATGAAGCCTTCTACGGCAGCAAGTGGCGCATCGCCGCGCTCATATGCTTCCTGGGCTGCGTTGCAGGCCTCTCTCGGGTCGAGGAGTTTCAAGTTGAGGCTGCTGGCGATGCGGGCGTGGTAGAGCCAGGGCTCGCCGGTCCACATCGCGTCCTGATAGGTGCCGAAATGCGGCAGACGGTTGGTGATGAAGTCGTCTAGCGCGAGCTTTGCGTCGGCGTGTGTGACGGGCCACTTGAAGTGTTCCAGCTTGCCGGGATGCTTCGGGAAGCGTTTCTCAACCAGCGCCATTACTTCCTGGGTGATCTTGTCTGGCTCAAATTCGAGTGGGGCGGGAAGCAGGCCCGGGCCTGACTTCGGGAAGCTGCCGCGATTTTCTGAATCGTAATTCCAGTCTCCGCCAGTTGGTTTGTCCTTCTCCATCAAGATCTTATAGCGGCGGCGCATCTCACGGTAGAAGTATTCCATGCGGAGTTGCTTGCGACCCTTGGCGTGTTCACGAAAGTCTTCGCCAGAGGCCAGAAAGTGGCGGTCTGGCCGGATTTCGAGATTCGGGATCGCCTGCCGGAATTCATCAAGTAGCCGGTATTCGCCGGGTTCGACGGCGATAACCTTGGCCGGCTTGTGCTTTTTGATGGCGGCCTTGAGCTCTGCCAGGAGGCTGCCTTGGTTAGCTTTATCATCGAGTTGCCGGTAATCCACCTTGAATCCGCGAGCCTGTAAAGCGTTGCGAAAGTGGCGCATTGCGGCCAGAAAGATAGTGATCCGGGCTTTGTGATTCCAGACGGCGACGGCCTCAGAATCGACCTCAGCCATCCACACTACATCGTGGTTAGGATCGAAGCCGTCCAAGGCCGCACTGGAAATATCGAGCTGATCCCCGAGTATGACAACTAGATTCACGCTCATAAGGATGCCATGACTGCCGCCACGGTGTAAATTGTTGGACACGTGCGCGAGACCGGTCGTCGTCACGCGTGCCCGGGACAGTTTACGCGGTGACGGCCATGTCTTGGCTGGGGGGTGGAACGGGCACGGCAGGCTTATCGCCGCCGTTAAACTTGACGCTGACGAGCTTGGATACACCAGGTTCCTGCATCGTGACGCCGTACATAGAACTTGAAGCTTCCATTGTGCGTTTGGCGTGCGTGATGAAGATGAACTGCGTGTTGTCCGACATCTCTTTCACCAGTTTGGTGAGGCGGATGATGTTAGCTTCGTCCAGCGGCGCATCGACTTCGTCGAGTACGCAGAAGGGGCTGGGTTGGAACTTGAAGATGGCCATCAGCAGGGCCATTGCGGTCATCGCTCGCTCGCCACCGCTCAGCAGCAGAACGTTTTGTAGACGCTTGCCAGGAGGTGAGGCTACGATGTCGATGCCACTCTCGTTCACATTGGTTGGGTCGGTAAGACGCATCTCGCCCGAGCCGCCATTGAAGAGAATCTGGTAGGTGCCGCGGAAGAATTCGTTGATCTTGTCAAAGGCGTCCTGGAAGCGCTTCTTTGATTCGACATCGATTTCCTGGATCGCCTTTTCGGTGTCCTTGATGGAATCGAGCAAGTCCTGACGTTGGGCGTTGAGGAAGTCATAACGCTGTTGGGACTCTTCAAATTCTTGCAGTGCATCCTGGTTAACCGGGCCCAGGGCTTCGATCTTGCGGCGCACTTCGGTGTATTTTTCTTCGGCGTCTGCAAGCTGCATTTCATCGAGGACGGTTTCCTCGTTTGCGGCCAGTTCGGCAATGGCAATGCCAAGTTCTTTCTGGCAGGTCTCTTCGAGGTGCTTGATGTCGCTCTGCTTGCGGACGAGGTCGACTTCGGCTGTCTGGCGCTTCTCTGACATTGCCGCAACACTTTGACGCATGCTGCGGAGCTGGTCTTCGAGCGTTACCAGATGCGCACGCACTTCCTCTTCGTCTTTGGCAAGGGCGGCTACGGTCGTCTTGGCTGTCTCGATCTGGGTGGCGAGATCTGTCGCCTTCTGATCGAGCTCAATGTTGTCGTTGAGCAACTGGGCACGGTTGACGCCCAGACGCTCCATCTCGGCAGACAGGTATTCCTTGCGGCGGCCCTGTTCGTTCAAGGTGTTGTTCAGACGCTGTACTGCCCCAGTGGCGTTGCGCAGACGCTCTTCGCCGCTGGCCAGTTGGGCGCGTAAAGTCGAGTGTTCTTCGTTGGCCGTATTGTATTGCTGCTGCAGTTGGTCGAGGGCACCGCGTTCTGCTTCGAGTGCGGCTTCCATCGCGACACGGGCGAGGTCTTTTTCTGTGCTGCCCTTGTCGAGGTTCTCACGCAGTTCGGTGAGGCGTTTGCCTTCGCCGGCGAGGCGATCAAGTTCGACGCGGGCATTGGAGAGATACCGTGCGGCGCGTTGCAGGTCTGTTGCGAGCTGGCGCTGTTCCTGGTCGAGAACGAGGGCGCTCTTTTCTTCCTGCTGCTGTTCTTGACGGATCTTTTCGAGATCGGCAGCGAGGGCCGTTTGTTCTACTTCGAGCTGCTGCAGACGGGTGGAATTCTGCTCGAGTTCGATTTGCTTGGCGCTGTGTTGGGTGGTGAGTTCTTTAAGTTCGCGCTTGAGGGCGAGAGGGCCGCTGGAGCTCTTCTTGCCGCCGGTTACTGCATAGCCGTGATAGCAGACTCCGTCGGGGAGCAGGAAGTAGACGTCCGGGTATTGCAGGGCCAGGCGCTGTGCTGCCTCGTGGTTCTCGGCGAGAAAGCAGCGCGTGATGCGGGGCAGGAGTTCTGCCGGTGCATATTTGAAACCGTTGGTCATCCGGAGAACTTCGCTGAGACGGCCAACGATGCCGGTTTCAGGGCCGACAGGCGGCTCTTCGACGCGGCCACGGGTGAAGTCGGATTCAGGGTCGGGATGGACGAGGAAGGTGGCGCGGCCCTCGAGATCCTGCTTCATCAATTGGATGCCGCGCTGGGCGTCATCCCACTGATGCACTACTACGTATTCGAGCTCTTCGATCAGGAACTCTTCAGTTGCCTTTTCATAGGCGGTGTCGACTTCAATGAAGTCGGCAAGGACGCCCATGGGTTTGAGGCCAGTCGCTTGCCCCTTGCCGATGGCGGTGAAGAGCTTCTTCACGGAATCGGTAGTGTAGCTGCGATGGTTAATAATGTCTTCGAGGGAATCGCGACGGGCCTTGAGGCGTGAGGTCTCGGTACGGAGGACATCCTGTGCGCGGCGGGTGTCGTTTACCTGCTGGCGGCGCGAGTTCAGCTCAGTCTCGACATACTTGCGACGGTCGGCAATGTTCTCGAGTGTCATCTGGCGTGCGCTAAGTTTTTCGCTTAACTCGGCGCGTACCTTCTCAAGACGTTCAGATTCGGCTTGGGCTTCGGTCTCTTCGCGCGTGGCGCGTTCGATGTTTTTGGTGACGCCCTGCTGCTGCGTCTCAACCTGGGTGAGCTGATTGCGCAGGCGATTTACTTCACCGAGAAGGCTGAATATCTGTTGGCGGTTGCGTTCGAGTTGGCTTGATCGTTCGCGAAGCTGCTGCGACAGGGTGTCGCGTTGCTTGGACTTCTCTTCTACCTGGGCGCGCAGTTGCTGGGCCTGGGTGTTGAGGTCGGCGGCTTCTTTTTGAGCGGTTTCCAATTCGGTGCGAATCTCGGTGAGACGCACTTCGAGGTTGGCGACTTCGGCCTCACTGGTGGCTAGGCGCTGATCGATGTTGCCGATCTGTTGGGACTGGCTGCTGAGTTTGCCACGCGTGCGCTCGGCTTCGAGTTCGTATTC
>JBKJUN010000907.1:0-1654 GCA_046590555.1 Bryobacter sp.
CCAGCCAGAGGATCGCGCAGCGCGACAGGCCCTCACTCGCTGCCACCACTCCCATCACCTGCCACGGCGACGTGAAGTTGTTTCCAACCGCCTCGAGACCCTGCCATCGCAGTAACAACCCCACACACAGGGCTGATGCCCCAAAGCTCCCCACCCGGCTGTCTTTGATAATTTCGAAAATCTTCTCGCGGGTTCTTCCTGCTCTGACTCCGTCTGCGATGTCGGCCAACCCGTCTTCATGCAGCATTCCAGTGATCCAGAGTTGTAGCATCAGAACGAGAGCCGCCTCAATCCCCGCCGGCAGCGAGAGCCAAGCCATCGGGATCGAAGAGGCAAGTCCAATCAGCCCCCCCACCAAAGGAAAAAACGGTGCCGATTCGTGAACCGGCACCGTTGATCTTGAAACAGGTACTAAAGTGAGAAACTGTACAGCGCCCAGAAAGCGCAGCGGCAGATTCCAGTTAAAAGCCATCCTCTAGTCTTAGCGCATGTAGAGGGTGGTGCGGTTCGATTTCACACCCAGATACTCGATTTCGAGCGGCTGAGCGCCGGTCAAACCTGCAGGAGTCATGAAGAAGGTCTGGCTGAATCCGACATAACCCGGAATCAGGATCGACATCATTTCCATTGCTGCACGTCCACCCACTGAAACTGTGACGCCGGTGAAGCGCTCCATCGGGCCACGAACAACATCGCCCGTCTGTTGCGGAGGAGTGCTCAAGCCAAGGCCAGTTGTGAAGATGCCCACGGCCATACCAGCCGCTGCCGGATTGTCTTTGGTGATCTGAGCGCCACCTGCCAGATTGTAGGCAACGGCTCGATTGCCATCGCTTGAAATTTGGTCAAAGAAAACTGCCGGAGCAACACGGGCTACCGCGACGCGGAAGCTGTTGCTTGTGCCATTCGAGCTCTTTACTACCAGATCTGCATTGCCGATGGCGACATCGACTGGAGCTTGCGCCAGGATCGAACGTGGGCTCACACTCAGGATCGCAGCAGGCCTACCGCCCAAATCAACACTCGTACCATTCAGCGAAGGAGGCACCCGCCCAGCCTGCCAGCCATCTAGGTTACCCGCAAGCTTGGCAAGATTGGTACCAAAGATGGTCATCAAGCCACCCGGGGCCACACCGCGAAAGTTGATGTCTGATACTGCACTGATCACAATTTCAACTGAAGGCAGAGCAGTATTCACAGGCAGGATCTGAGATCGAACTGCTCCTCCCGCGTTCACCGTCGTGTGGAGATTCAGATAGTTGTTGTCCGTGTTGGTGAGCACGTTGTTGAGGCCGGCCAACTGGGCATCGTTCGACAGGATTGCCGTCCGGTAAATGTTGCCCACGCCTGTTTCGCTCAATACAGTTGCCCCAGCACGAATGCCGCTATCTAAAGTCACAGGGCCGTTCGCGGTGGCAGCGCCGTTATGAATATGCAGACCTGTGAACGTGGTTTCACCAGGGAAGCGATGATTCACAGAGAAGACGCCGTAGGCCGCCATGGCTGTGCCATCCGGGCGACGGAGTAGATTTGCTTCGAATGATCCAGCAGCAGAGGCATTCAGCCCAACAATGGCAGGCACCTCGTTAGCCGGGCTCATCTGAACTGAGAAAGACATTCGTTCTGTTTCGCGCAACTGCGCACGAATCTCGCCACC
>JBKJUN010000085.1:0-1162 GCA_046590555.1 Bryobacter sp.
ACTCCTCAGCAACACCCCTTCGCTCGAAGTAAAGAACCCTTCCCCAAACCCACCCACCTTATGCAGTGGTACGTAGCCCGCACCCTTATGCGCAAACGCCTTCCCAACCGTCCAGAAGAATTTGATCTTCCCCCCATAAGCATTCTTTCGGTCAATCTCAAAATCTCGCTGCGGAATCTCATACCGCTGCGGCGACCATGAACGCCCATGATCATCGCTGTACTTAAACACGAAATGCCCCAAACTATCCACCCGCTTCACCAATCCATCTTTGTAAGCAGGCTTATCCCCAATCACCTCGCGAAGATTATCTGTGTTGTGGTTATAGAAAACGAATACGCGCCCCGACGGTGCCTTCAACATCACGGCATACGACGCTTCCGGCCCCTTGGCTGGTTCAATATCAACAGCCTTCTCCCAAGTCTTCCCGCGATCCGTACTCCGCATGCTGATCACATGCTGCCCGCCATCACCCTCATGCCCACTCCCGGTAGTAATCACACAAAGCCAGGCCCCGTCGTTGGTCTTCACAACATAAGGCTGGTCCGCATAATACTCATCGGGAATGATGCTCCCCCTCACGATTTCGCGCGGATCAGTATTGGCTTCCTGCGCAAACGCAAAGCCAGGAAGAAGAAAAAACGCTCGTCGGTTCATAAGTTTTAGAAAAGTACTTTCAGGCTGAATTGTATCTGTCGCTCACCGGTAGCCGCATTAATCACGCCGAAGGTTGCGGTCCCAAGCCCTTGGCCTGGCCGGAAGAAATAAGGCGTATTGCTGAGATTAAACGCCTCCGCACGAAACAACAGCGAGAACGGCTCACGAATCAGGAACTTCTTCTGCAACGCAAGATCATAACTCCTGCGTCCTGGCCCGCGAACATTCGCCAGGGTACGTGACACATTTCCAAAGGTAAACGGCTCAGGCACAGTAAATTGCGAAGTGTCGAAGTAGCGGGTGAGTCTACTCTGCACAACTCCCTCAAGCTCAGCAGACTTGCCAGTCGAATTTGGTCTCAGTACACCACCACCTACCCCACTATTACCAGTAGAAGTTAACGCCAGCGGAAAGCCCGTTGTAAATGTAGCCGCCCCAACAATCGACCAGCCGCCAGCCAGAATCTGCGTGGCCGCTGGGGCAGAGGCGAAATACTTCCGCCCTT
>JBKJUN010000326.1:0-5743 GCA_046590555.1 Bryobacter sp.
TGAACGCTGCGCGGCGTGTCGAATTGCGGCTGGCGACTGGGTCGTGAGGGCTAGTGCGCTCTTGTTTGGATTGCCGACGATGCGTAACACTCTTCCTGTAATCGGCTGAAGGTATTAGATGAGACAAATTGCATCGACTCTTGTTTGGCCATCGCACTTGCGATTGCCTTCCGATTCCGTGAAGATCATTTACCTCGATCTTAACCATGATCGAAAAGCTAGGTCGTCGGGCTAAAGTGTTACCTTCGTCGCCGACCGAACAGCGGCGGTTAGACTGGGCGAGATCCAATGCACTTTTGTCGTCGATGGCAGCGCTTAGAGTGTGTTCCACTCCGGAGGCTGGACGCCGAGGAGTTCGCGGACGAAGAAGTCGGCTCGCTTGCGGTCGTAGTATTCGCCCCAGCCGCCGTGGTTCTTGCCGGGGAGCACGAGGAAGTCGAAGGTCTTGTTTGCCTTGATCAAGGCATTTGCTACTTGCATGGTGGATGCCGGGTCGACGTTGGTGTCCATTTCGCCTACTGCCAGGAGCAGTTTTCCCTTTAGCTTTGCGGCATGCTCGACGTTTGATGAGGCCGTGTACTCGGGCCCTACGGGCCAGCCCATCCATTGCTCGTTCCAGGAGATTTTGTCCATGCGGTTGTCGTGGCAGCCGGCAGAGGATGCTGCGGCTTTGTAGAAGTCGCCGTGGAAGAGCAGGGCTCCGAGTGAGTTCTGGCCGCCGGCGGAATGGCCGTAAATTCCCAGGCGGGTGAGGTCGTACCAGGGGTATTGCGCGGCGGCGGCTTTGTGCCAGAGGATACGATCAGGGAAGCCGGCGTCCGCAATGTTTTTCCAGGCGTAATCGTGGAAGGCCTTGGAGCGATTGGCGGTGCCCATGCCGTCCATCTGGACGACGATGAAGCCGAGTTCAGCTACCGCTTGCATGGCGTGGGCCGGGGTGAAGGTTTTGGGCACAAATGAGTCGTGAGGGCCGGCGTAGATGTACTCAAGGACTGGGTACTTCTTTGCTGGCTCGAAGTTTGAGGGGCGAAAGATGAGACCCCAAATATCGGTCGTGCCGTCGCGGCCTTTGGTTGTGAATGGTGCAGGCACAGACCAGTTAGGGGGCAGCGTTGGCTGTTCGAGAGTTGCGATGAGGGAAAGGTCTGTGGTCTTGCGGAGTTCTACGGTGGGTGGCTGGTTGTAGCGGGAGTAAGTGTCGACGAAGGTTTGCATGTCATCACTGAAGGCGAGTGAATGTGTGACGTCCGGGTTGTTAGTGATGGGCATGAGGCCGGTGCCATCGAAGTTGATGCGGAACCAGTGGAGATAGTAAGGATCTTTGCCCGTGTGCATGCCGCTGGCAGAGAACCAGATCTGGCGCAGTTTGTCGTCAACTTTGGCGACCGAGCGAACGGTCCAGTTGCCTTTGGTGATCTGGTTCTTAACGCGACCAGTTGCGCCGTCGTAGCGGTAGAGATGATTCCAGCCGTCACGCTCGCTCATCCAGATGAGCTCTTTGCCGTCGTTGGTCTGGTGGGTGTAGCGCTTGGAGTAGTAGCAGAAGAAGGTTTGCGATTCTTCGTTGATTAGGGCTCGCGGGATGGCGGTGCTAGCGTCGACTTCGATGACCCGGTAGACCTGATGGCCGCGCTGATTGTATTCGAAGGTGAAGGCGCGAGAATCTTTGCGCCATTCGATGGGGCTCATGCTGTAGGGGTTGGCGAAGAGGGTGGGGTCGATGGTGGTGTGTTTGTTAGTGGCTAGGTTGACGAGAACGGGTTGTGGAATGTCGATGGTGTCGCCGGGCTTGGCGTATTCGACCATGGAGTGCCTGGGTTGGACCTGGTCTGCTGGTGAGGATTCGATGTAGGCGATCTTGCGGTGCAGGCCAAGACGGACACGGTAGAGGGCGAGTTTGGTTGAGTCTGGGGACCAAGCGTTGGCTGAGAGACGATAGGCATTGTCCTCTGAGCCATCGAAGGTGATTGGGGTGGCCGTGGTGGATTTTATGGAGCGGACCCAAAGGTTGAAGTTGCGGATGAAGGCTTCGGTTTTGCCGTCTGGAGATTTGAGGGGAGTGGTGAGGGCCGGGACGGTGGGGGCGGGGAGTGAGACGGGGTAGCGATTGTCGCGGGGCAGGGCTGGGCCGCGTTCTGTGGCGTAGGTGTCGAGATCGATACGGTAGCGGACTTCGTCGATTACGACATCAATGGATTTGTTGTCTTCGTTGAAGGTAAGGGTGGGGAAGGGGAGGCGGTCTGCTTTGACTTCTTTGCCTGTCGCGGTGGTTAGTGCCGTTGCCAGTTTTTGGTGATCGAAGGCGGGGGCCTTGGTGCCTGTGGTTGCGTCGATGATGAGGAATTCGTTGCCGCAGCGGTACCAGTAGCGGGGTGTCTTGTTGATGGCTGCGGCGGGGCCGGCGAAGGGTGTCAGGCGGGCTTTTTCTGCAAGGCCAAAAGAGCGGTCGTAGTCGGCTCTGGTGCCTTGGGACTGGGCGAGGAGGCAGGCGAGAAGAAGCGTGATTGACAACTTGTGCATGGGATGAATTGTACTGCTGAAGTATCATGGTCGGTACACACTTGGAGGTATTTAATGGCTACGGTGTTGATTACAGGTACGAGCATGGGGATTGGGATGGAGACAGCTCTTGAGCTGGCTAGGGGAGGGCATCGGGTCTACGCGACGATGCGGAACCCCGGGCGATCGCCGGAGCTTGGTGCGATTGTTGCGGCAGAGGGATTGCCGGTTACGATTCATACGCTTGATGTCGATTCTGATGCGTCAGTTACCGATGCGATTAGCGGGATCTATGCCAGTGGGGGAGAGATTGATGCGCTGGTAAACAATGCGGGGGTTGAAAAGCTTGGGGCGGTTGAGGAAGCGCCCCTCGATCACTTTCGCACTTGTATGGAGACAAACTACTTTGTGGTGATTCGTTGCATTCAGGCAGTATTGCCGAAAATGCGCGAGCGCGGCAGCGGGGTGATCGTAAATGTGAGTTCCGTAGCCGGGAAAATCGCTTCAGGAGGCATGGGACCCTATACGGCATCAAAGTTTGCGTTGGAGGCTTTGAGCGAGAGTCTGGCTCAGGAAGTGAAGTCGCTGGGAATTCGAGTGGCGATTGTGGAGCCCGGGATTATCGATACTCGAATGGCCCGGAATATTACTAGCGTAGAGACGGAGTCGCTGTATCCGCATGGCCGACGATGGGCGGCATTGTTTGTTGAAGCGCTGGCGGCCGGCAATGGGCCATCGTTTATCGCGAAGAAGGTTCGCGAGGTGATTGAGAACGAGGACTGGACATTGCGGCATCCAGCGGGGCCGGATGCGCTGCCCTTTTTGGGATGGAGGGCGGCAATGACGGATGAGGCCTGGGTAAATTTTGGAGCTCAGAATGATGACGAGTGGCTGGCGCAAGTGCAGCGGGAGTTTGGGATGTCGCCCAAGTTGCTCTAAGTTCGTATCGAGTAAACCTAATCGTTTAGCTGCACCCATTCGCCCTTTCGCATCGACTCGTAGCCCGCATCGAGGATGCGGTTGACGATGTAGCCGTCTTCGTATGTTTCATTTGGCTCGCGGCGGTCTCTGACACATTCGACGAAATGGCGCATCTCGGCCTGGTAGCCGTAGGCGAAGGCTTCTTCTGGCAAGGGGCGAGTCCAGCCAGCATCGGTGTCTGATTTTTCGATGATGTAGCCTGCGCCTTTGGTTGTGTAGGCCGTGATTGGGGTGCTGCGGGTGACGTCTGTAAAGATGCTGCCGTCGGTGCCGTGGACTTCGTTGCGAAGGTCGAGGCCGCCCTTGGTGGTCCAGGAAAGTTCACAGTGGCCGAGGCCACCGCTAGCAAATTGCAGCAGGAGGAGGGCGTTGTCTTCGCCAACGGTCTTGTCGTGGTGGACGAGGCGGCGGCCCCAGGCCATTACTTTCTCGATGCGGTCCGGCTTGCCGAAGAAGAGGCGCGCGGCAGAGATGCAGTGGCAGCCGAGATCGTTCATTGCGCCGCCGCCTGTTTTCTCTACGTCCCAGAAGTGGGCGCTATGCGGGCCGCTGTGGGATTCCCGGGATCGCACCCAGAGGACGCGACCGATGCCACCTGAGGCGATCATGTCTGCGGCCTTTACGACGCAGGGGGCAAAGACTTCCGTCTCGGCATAGCCATGGAGCATGCCTGATTCTTTGGCGGCCTGCCAAATTTGAAGGGCCTCTGCGGCTGTTCTGCCGAGAGGTTTGGTGCAGACCTGATTGCGTTTTGCTTTGGAGAGGGAGAGTGAAACCGGGAGGTGGGCCTCGTTAGGGAGGGCGATTATGAAGAGGTCGATGTCGTTGCGGGCGATCAGGGAGTCGATATCGGATGTGGCTTGCTCGATTGCCCAACGCTTGGCGAAGGCCTGGGCTTTTTCGAAGCTTCGTGAGTAAACAGCTTTTACGGTTTGACCGGCTACGTTGGACAGACCCTGCAGATAAAATTCGGCTACGAAGCCGGCCCCGAGTATTGCTATGTTTATCTGCTGCATGTAGCTTAACCTTGAGATTGTTTGGATTCGAGTTCGGCCCAGCGGGCGTAGAGGGTGTCGACCTCCTGCTCAACCACGCTCAGCTCTGCGAAGACCTGCTGGACGCGGACGTGATTGCTCACTACATCGGGGCGCTCGGATTCTTCTTGCTTAGCGACAAGTCGGGCTTCCGCGTCGGCGAGGGTGGCTTCCATTGAGTCGTACTCGCGTTGCTCAGTGTAGCTGAGTTTTTTTCTGGCTGTGTTCGATTGGGTGTTGCTGGTGTTCTTCGCTTTAGCGGCCGGGGCCTTTTTGCTGAGAAGGTCTTGTTCGTATTGCTCGTAATCGGCGAAGAGGGTGGCACCGCCTTTGCCGTCGAGGCCGAGGACGTGGGTTGAGATGCGGTCCATCAGGTAACGGTCGTGGGTGACGAGGACGAGGGCACCGGGGAATTCTTCGAGAGATTCTTCGAGGACGCCGAGGGTGGGGATGTCGAGGTCGTTTGTCGGTTCATCGAGGAAGAGGACGTCTGCGGGTTGTAGCATGAGGTTGGCCAGCAGGACGCGGGCGCGCTCGCCGCCCGAGAGTCGATGGACGGGTTGTTGGAGTTGGGCGACTTCAAAGAGGAATTTCTTGGCCCAGGCGTTGACGTGGATGACACTGCCCTGGAAGATGACTGAATCGCCATTGGGGGCGAGAGCTTCTTTGAGAGTGGCCTTGGGGTTGAGTTGTTCGCGCTGCTGGTCGAAGTAGACCATCTTGAGGTTGTGGGCCCACTTCATCTCGCCTGAGTCTGGGCTCAACTGCTGCATCATCATTTTGAGCAAGGTGGATTTGCCGCTGCCGTTAGCACCGGCGATACCGAGTTTGATGCCGGGGACAAGGACGATGTCGAGGTCTTTGAACAGAAGCTTGTCGCCCATCGACTTTGAGATCTGTTTAGCGTCGATGAGGCGTTTGGTTTGACGGAAGGAGGAGGTGAAGTCGATGGAGGCGTTGGACACGCGGGCTCGTTCGTCCATGTCTTTGAGTTCATCGATGAGGGCGTGAGCTGAATTGATGCGGGCGGCGGCTTTGCGGGTACGGGCCTTTGCTTTGCGGCCGAGCCAGGCTAGTTCTTTCTTGACGACAGCTTCGAGGCCTTCTTTGCGGCGGCGTTCGGCTTCGAAGTATTGCTCGCGGCGCTCGAGGAATTTTGTGTAATTGCCTTCGACGCGGAAGACGCCGTCGGGGTAGACGGAGTTGAGTTCGGCGACGTGGGTGGCGGT
>JBKJUN010000563.1:0-13341 GCA_046590555.1 Bryobacter sp.
CCATCGGATCTGGGTCAAAGGGAAGAGCTATGGATATGAATTTCCGGTCGATAAAGAGAGCTCGACGACGACTTCAATCTCGAACAACGGAATTCGCTTGACGGCAACGTATAGCGCTCCTCCAGCATTAACCGCGACATTGAGAAAAGAATCTCAGCCTGAAGCTAAGTTGGACTCCATATCTGCTATCCCGACACCCGCTCAGCTCGCTACCGAGAATCGTTCACCTTCTGCTGCCCAAGTTAATGACGCAGTAATACAGCCGGAGCCTGCGCCGGTGAAAGCTCAAACCGCCACTCCGACTGCAACAAATGCTGACCCTGCGGCGCAAGCCACCCCGGAACTACCAAATCAAAGTGCCGCTCCGAACGCAACGAATGTCGATACAACAGCGCAAGCCACCCCGGAAATGCCAAAAACGTCCATGAATTGGTTGACCATTCTCTTGAGTGGACTCGGAATGATATCGCTTGGATGGGTGTCTCGCACATACATTCGAAGATTCTAGTGAGCACGCTATGCTCTGGACACTAAAAGCAATAGAACGGGCCGTTTGTGCTTGTGGATGGTTTCTTGTTATAGCCGGTCTTAGCCTGGGTTTGGGCCCGATTCTTCTGCAGTCATATTTAGAGATGGAGGCTGCAAAAGTAGGGTCCGTTACCAGCTCAGTGGAAAAGAAAATTCATTTTCCATTCCCGGCAGTGGCCAAACTTTCCAGCATTCGCTTTCACCGGCAGATGTTTGTTTTAACTAATGAGAAAAACAATCTACTGAAAGGCCCAGTAGCTTTGACCTCTCTTCCCTCAAAAATCTTTACAGGCAACTCAATCATCGCCGCACATCGAGATCTTCACTTTCGATTTTTGAAAGACATTCAAATTGGAGACGAATTCAACCTTCAATCGGAGGATGGCGAGTATCGGTATAAGGTCACTAAAACATTCATCGTCGAGATTTCAGATCGCACTTTGCTGATGCCGAGTAAAGCTAGCATTCTTACTTTAGTCACTTGCTATCCCTTCTATTATGTGGGAGCTGCTCCGCAACGCTTCGTTGTGAGAGCCAACCTGTTAGAAGACAGCAAGCGACAGTTTACAAAATATCAGCAATAAACAAGTTTAATCAGGAGCAGCATCATGTTTGAAAGATTACTAACGAGATGGCTCGGAGCGTCGATCCTATTCGGCGGAATAATATTTGGTCAATCGAGTGGAAAGCTTAGTGGTAAAGTTACCAATATGCAGGGGCAAGGTGTTCCCAATGCTGAGCTAAGGCTTAAAAACGCAGCAGACGTCGTAAAGAGCGCTACGACAGCTAGCGATGGTGCTTTCACTTTCGAATCCCTCGCCGATGATACATATACCGTAGAAATTGAAGCAGCGGGTAAAATGCAGAAGTCTTCAAAGTCTTTGACCGTAAATCCGAATTCGATAAGTGCTTTAGAAATTGTCTTCGATGATAGGCAGTTGTCTTCATCAGGTAAGCCTATGGAAGTAGAAATCAAAGCTACCAGTTCAACCATCCAAGCAGACTCGGCTGAAATCTCACGTGCTTACACTACACGTACGGTACGCTCTCTACCGCTCATTGACCGACAAAACCAAGATCTGATCAGTTTGATGCCCGGTGTAACGCCGCCAGTAATACAGAGCGACCGCATCGCCGATCCTCAGCGGAGGCGTATCTACAATGTAAACGGTCTTCCCAGTTATGCTAACGCCTACTATCAGGACGGCGCGTTCCAGAACGAACAGTTTAGTGGATCACAATCGCGAGTAGCGCCGAATGAGGCCGTCCAACAATTGGACGTTCGCACCTCGAATTTTAATGCGGAGTATGGACTTGCAGGGGGTGCCTACGTTAATGGCGTGACCAGACCAGGAACCAATCCCCTGCATGGCAGCTTGTTCGGATTGCACACCAATCGTTTTCTGACTACGCGTAATCCCTTAAACTTCACGACGAACAATCCTGGATTTAACGTAAACCAGTTTGGGGGATCGGCAGGAGGACCTATCGTAAAAAACAAGACCTTCTGGTTCTTAGGCTACGAAGCGTATCTTCGCCGCGGCTCAATCCTGCAATTTGATACTGTTCCGACGGCAGCCATGCGATCTGGCAATTTCAGCCAGATGCCCGGCACAATGATTTTTAATCCCTTTAGCGGGAGCGCAAATGGATCGAATCGAACGCTTTTTCCGAATGGAATCATTCCTCAAAGCTCATTCAATCCAGCATCACTTCGAATATTGTCCAGCTTGCCTTTGCCAACTCAACCTGGGGATTCCAACAATCTGATTGGCGCTGCAATGTTGAGAGAAGACCAGCATCGGATGGACGGAAAGATTGATCATCGCTTCTCTGAGAAGTCTACAGGGTTTTTCCGTTATGGTTTCACTCACGGAGGAGTGGATCAGGGTTCGCAATTGGGCGCGCTAGGTAATGCAGCGCAAGCAGCTTTGCGAAATCACAACGCAGTGGCCAGTCTTACCCAAAGCTTCTCTAATTCGCTGGCAGCTGAATTTCGTCTAGGCTATTCCAGATATCGCAATGCGATCACACCTTCTTTTGTAAATGGTTCTATTGATTCAGATCTTTCTTCTATCGGATTTGAGCGAGGTTTGCCGCAGATTAGCATTATTGGATTTGGAACGTATGGGCTTCCCTCCAACTATCCATCCAAACCAGTAAATAACACTTACGAATCTGCCACCAATTGGAATTGGCACACAGGTTTACATCATTTAAAAGTAGGTGCACAGGTGGTTCAGATTCGAGCGGATGGGTTCAACCAGCCAGCACTATCGCGGAGGGGGACTTTCAGCTTTAGTCCTGGCGCCACTTCTTTGCTGCAGGCCAATATTAACGGTCAAAACTTTTCCAATAATAGCTTTGCGGCGTTTCTACTTGGTCGACCTACCAATGCTGGCGTCGCATCCTTTGAGCAAACCCCAACATATCGCCAAACGTTAACTTCAGGTTACATTACTGACACAATCAATTTGTGGAAGAACGTTCATCTTGAATTGGGAGTTCGATATGACGTATTCAGCCCGGTGCGCACGCGGCTAGATAACGGGGCGGCTGAATTTAACCTCGCAACGAACACGCGAACTCTTGGTAACGGTGCAAGCGATTATGATTTGAATAATATTGCGCCACGAATTGGCATTGTACTCAGGCCTATCGAAAGAATTGCCATTCGAGCCGGGTATGGTTTGCAATATTTCTCCACTCCTTTCCTATATTCGGGCATTAATCAGGCCTCGATGGCAACGCAAAGCGGCTTTATCGGAGGATTCGGATCAACGCCCTTTGCACTTCCCAGCGTAAACTCAACTACAACGCTTAATCAGGGTTTTTCACAAATATCGAGGGACTCGCAAACTCCCTATGTCCAGAGCTTTAATTTCATGGTGCAATCCGACCTGGGAAACGGTTTCCTCATGGATATCGGATATGTAGGCAATCTGGGGAGACAACTACCTTATAACCGCGCATTAAACTTTGCTGCTCCTGGGAGTGGTGCAAGCGGTTTGCCGTTTTCACAATTCGGTCGCACTGCTGGCATTGACGCTCGCGGTACGGGCTTGAATAGCAACTACAACGCTCTACAGGTGAACCTTACGAAGCGTTTTGGGGCAGGTCTTTCAATGGCCGGCGCTTATACCTACGGTAAGGTGCTTGACACCGGATTTAATCAGATAAATCCGTTCGACACACGAAATAACTATGGACCTGCGGATTTTGATCGCACACACATTTTGGCCTTCAGCCATCTATGGCAATTGCCTTTCGGCGCAGGGTCTAAATATTTGAGCGACGGACCCATGTCTCAAATTCTTGGGAGTTGGCAATTGAATGGAATTTTGCGATGGGCTACAGGCAGCGCATATTCAATTCTTGCCGATCCTCTTAATTGCAATTGCCCTGGAGTAGCGACTGTCAGAGCAAGCGGCTCGACGGGTGCTTCTATTAACGGGCAAGCTCGATTCGACGCTTCACAATTTGCCAATCCGCTCAATGGAACATTTGGAATCACAGGGCGGAACGTGTATCGAGGTCCTGATTTCTTTACGTACGATACGTCACTGTTTCGAAGCTTCCCAGTCCGTGAAAGCTTCAACCTTGAGCTTAGAGCTGAGGCTTACAACGTGACTAACAATACTAATCTTTCGAATCCTCTCGCGTTGCTTTCCTCAAGAGGAGCAGGGCAATCCACGAGCACAGTAAATGGAGCGTTTGGACGTCAGTTTCAAGTGGGAATTCGACTTTTATTTTAGGCAGCAAATGCCAATTTAGCACGAGAAGGAAAATGGAGAAAAAGATGAAAATCGAGAATCTGGAAAAGCTTTTTCACGAAGAGCTGAAAGATATCTATGACGCTGAGAAGCGCTTGACAAAAGCTCTTCCGAAAATGGCAAAGGCTGCAAAGTCGGAAAATTTGAGAGCGGCCTTAAAGGACCATCTTGCTGTAACAATTACACAAGTGGAAAGGCTGGAACAAGTGTTCACACTGATTGGGACTAAAGCCGTTTCCAAAACTTGTATGGCGATGAAAGGCTTACTTGAAGAAGGAGAAGAAGCGCTGGCGGCTGAAGGCCCGGAGCCGATTCCCGATTTATGCATCGTTGGAGCAGGGCGACGAGTAGAGCACTATGAAATGGCTGCATACGAAACTCTAATAGGGATTGCGGAAACACTTCAGATGTCGGAAGCCCAAGAGTTATTGACAGCCAACCTGCAAGAGGAAATGGACGCAGATGAAGCTTTGGCTGAAATCTCGATGTCATTGATGGGAAGCTCCAGTTTGTCCGAGAAAAAAGATGATTCATCTCAGAAGATGCAACCTAAATCTTTAAAAGCGGGCACACGCAGAGTTGTCAACGCTTAGACTCATCCAATTCTAACGAGGCAAAAGCCCGGGGCCAAAAGCATCGGGCTTTTGATCGTTATTCGGCGATTGGTCTGCCCTTTGGAGCTTGCTGATCCAAAGTCTAACGCTGACGTTGAATGTCGCGAGATGCTAGAAACATTTCAGCATCGATCTGCTCTATCAATCGAGGGATAAAACAAATGAAAGCATTGGTTTATGAAGGGCCGAAGATAGTCTCGGTTGTTGAAGTTGCCGACGCAAAGATTGAACAGCCAACTGACGTATTGATTGAAGTTAGCACGACAAACATTTGCGGATCTGACTTGCATATGTACGAAGGCAGAACGAGCGTTGAAAAGGGCAAAGTACTAGGCCACGAAACAATGGGCACTGTTCTTGAAGTTGGCTCCGCAGTTTACTCTATCCGAGTTGGAGACCTGGTATGCCTACCCTTCAATATTGGTTGTGGATTCTGTGCAAATTGCGAACGCGGTGTTACTGGTTTTTGTTTGACTGCAAATCCTGGGTTTGCAGGAGCGGCTTATGGATTTGCCGGGATGGGGCCTTATAGCGGAGGACAGGCTGAGTTCTTGCGCGTGCCGTTTGGCGATTTCAATTGTTTGAAGCTGCCTGAAGATGCAAAGAACAGACAAAACGATTATGTGATGTTGAGTGATGTTTTTCCTACAGGTTGGCATGCGACAAGACTAGCTGGATTGAAGCCGGGGGATTCGATTGTGATTTATGGAGCCGGGCCAGTTGGATTGATGGCAGCGTTGTCGGCACAATTGCAGGGTGCGTCGAAGGTAATGGTTGTAGACAGTAAGCAAGACAGGCTGAAATTGGCCGAGGGGATGGGAGCGATTGGTATAGATC
Organism: Bryobacter sp.; assembly: GCA_046590555.1. GTDB lineage: Bacteria > Acidobacteriota > Terriglobia > Bryobacterales > Bryobacteraceae > Bryobacter. Next base: position 5,753 of record JBKJUN010000563.1, read on the forward strand.
AAAGTGAAGGTGATGTTGTGGGGCGGATTCTCGACGAGACCGATGGGAAAGGTGCGAGTTGCGGGTGCGAAGCAGTGGGATATCAGTGCTCGGACCGGCATGGACATGAAGTGCCTAATCTGACGATGAACAATTTGGTGAAGTCAGTGGCGGCGACGGGAGGAATTGGAGTTGTGGGGGTGTTTTTGCCTCAAGATCCTGGAGCGAAAGATGCGATGGCGAAGGAGGGGGCGATCGCATTTGATATTGGCTCGATGTGGTTTAAAGGACTGAAAATTGCGACAGGACAGGCGAATGTGAAGGCTTACAACCGGCAGCTATGTGCACTGATCGAAGCTGGGCGGGCGAAGCCGTCGCAGATCGTTTCTCACGAGTTACCGCTGAAGCGGGCTGTCGAGGCATATAAGAACTTTGACGAGCGGGTACCGGGCTGGACAAAAGTAGTGTTAAAGCCCGGAGCATAAGGAGCAAGGATGAGACAACAGAAAACTAAGAAAGAAGTGTTAATGTCCTCAACAACAACTGGGGTTGGTGGGGAAACACACCAGCAGAATGTTGACGGAGTCAACTTGTTGACTTCAAACCAAGGCGTGAGTATCAGTGACAATCAGAACTCATTAAAGGGTGGTGAGCGTGGGCCAAGTTTGCTTGAGGATTTTCTCTTGCGCGAGAAGATTACGCACTTTGATCATGAGAGGATTCCAGAGCGAATCGTACATGCTAGAGGCTCTGCAGCGCATGGAGTATTTACGTGTACGAAAGCAATGAGTGCGGTGACGAAAGCGGAGTTTCTTGGTGAAGTTGGGCTTGAGACGCCGGTGTTTGCGCGGTTTTCAACAGTTGCCGGCGGGGCAGGATCTGTGGACTTGGCGCGCGATGCCAGAGGGTTTGCGGTCAAGTTTTATACACAGCAGGGTAACTACGATCTGGTTGGGAATAACATACCGGTGTTCTTTATTCAGGATGCCTTGAAGTTTCCTGATCTGATCCACTCCGTAAAGATGGAGGCCGATAGGGGGTTTCCACAGAACGCATCAGCACACGATACGTTTTGGGACTTTATTTCGCTGATGCCTGAATCAATGCACATGGTGATGTGGATAATGTCAGATAGAGCCATCCCACGGTCGTTAAGAATGATGGAAGGATTTGGTGTGCATACCTTTCGACTCGTAAACGAGGCTGGCGAATCGAAGTTTGTAAAGTTTCATTGGCGGCCAGCGCTTGGTTCGAGTGCGGTGTTATGGGATGAAGCTGTTAAAATTTGCGGAGCAGATCAGGATTTTCATCGGCGCGACTTGTATGACGCGATTGCCAGTGGAGCCTTTCCAGAATGGGAGTTGGGTCTACAAATATTTGACCAGGCAATGGCAGATGGTTTTCCGTTTGACGTTCTCGATGCGACTAAATTGATTCCTGAAGAAATGGTGCCGCTCGAGATTGTCGGCAAGATGGTACTGAACCGGAACCCGGATAATTTCTTTGCCGAGACGGAGCAGGTAGCTTTTTGTCCTAGTCATCTGGTGCCAGGGATTGATTTCAGTGACGACCCTCTCTTGCAGGGCCGATTGATGTCGTATCACGATACGCAACTAAGCCGGTTGGGGACTGTGAACTTTCATCAGATTCCAATCAATCAGCCGAAGTGTCCTTTCGCTAACATGCAACGAGACGGGCACATGCAAATGCAAGTGCCGAAAGGGCGGGCTAATTATGAACCGAATTCCATCGAGCCCAACGGGCCCAGAGAGAGCCTAGCGCATGGGTATTCGACCTTCGCAGCTCCAGTCGAAGGGCAAAAAGTTCGCATACGGGCGGAAAGTTTTTCCGATCATTATTCACAAGCGCGTATGTTTTATAGATCGGTGAGTGAGCCAGAGCAAAAGCATATTGGAATGGCGTTGGCCTTTGAGCTGGGTAAGGTGGAGATCCCCGCCATTCGGAAAAAGATGCTGGGACATCTGACTATTGTCGACCTTGGGTTAGCGGAAGCGGTAGCTGACCAGCTGGGAATGATTGGTGAAGCTGAGCCGCTAGAGCCCTTATTGGAGCCAATAGAACTGGAGCTGAGTCCTTCGTTGGGATTATTACATCGCAACGAGCCGAGTATCAAAGGTAGGAAGGTTGGCGTCCTGGCTGGTGAGGGATTTGATTTCAGCCTTATGTCGAAATTGATCGAAGGGATTAAATCTGAAGGTGCTGCTGCTGCGGTGATTTGCTTGAAGGTGGGTGGAGTGAAAGATTCCAAGGGCAAAAAACATGCGGCTGAAATGGCGCTTGCTGCGGCCCCTTCCGTTCTGTTTGACGCGGTTGCGGTCTTGAGTGGCCCAACCGGGGAATCAGAGTTGATAGCGAGTGGCGATGCACAGGCATTTTTACGCGATGCGAAGCGACATCTCAAGACTATCGGTGTTCTGGGTATCAAATCGTTAGCCCAGCAATGTGACATTGATGGGCTAACAGGAGTTATCGACTTCGATCATACTGACTCGATTAAAAGTTTTCTTGAGTTCGCCAAAAGGGGGAAAATCTGGGAACGAAATACAATATAGGCGAGCTTCTACTTTTGCCCTGATTCGACAAGAAGTTCATTTTTCACGCTAAAAGAACCAGAAACGCCGCTGGCGCGGATTCCAGCGACGTTTTTGTCTGCCTGATTGGCAACAATTCCAACAAGGATGACGTTACCGTTGCGGACGATGATGTGGATCGGAGGCACGGCCTGAAGGCCGTAGCGGTAGAGCATATTGTCGTTGTAAATGGCGCGGTAGGTTGCAAGCCGAATGCGATCATCGTTGGGCGAAGTGGGAAGCACTTCGATTTCATTGACGACCGATTCAACTCCGTCCACATCCTTGACCACACGTGCGGAATCTGGCTTGAGGGAAGGACGCACGACCTGACCCATTAGGGTCACGGTGCGACCGTTCAATTTAAAGGACAAATTGTCGAAGACTCCGTAGTAGGGCAGCATGATGAGTTCGTGACGAACCTGGCGAATCATCTTCGCCTCTGCGCTTTCAGCTGATTTATCCGCTGCGAGGCCAATTGTTGCCACGAGTGACGGAATGAGCATCCATCGAAGGCAAGTGTTTAGAGATTTCATGTAAGGTGTTCCTGTTCAGTAGAGCAATGTCGATTGCGATTATTACGTTGCATATGAAGGGCCAAACAGATGCGAAGATTGGCCAGATGATTGCAGGGACAGATGTGAAGACATAGTGGACATTAGCCTGCTTTCTTCGAAAGGACAGCATGAAAAAGTTACAAATTGGAATACTTGCTTTATCCATTGCTGCACTGGGATTTGGCCAGGCAGACAACACGAAAACTAACAAGCGCGACGGCGCTGGCAAGGGAATGACTGCTGAGCATCAAATGGAGAACAAGAGCGATCTTGAGATCACCAGAAAGATCCGCAAGTCTCTTACCGATGAAAAATCACTATCGACCTATGCGAAAAACATTAAGATCATTTCGCGGAATGGCAAGGTGACATTGAAGGGTCCAGTGAGCAGCGACGAAGAGAGGCTAAAAATTGATGGATTGGCCAAGGCTGCGGCTGGCGCAGAAAACGTAATCAACGAAATTGAAATTGTTAAGAAGAGATAGGAAATATCAAGTAATGAAGAACACATCTGTATATGGAATTTATACACATCGAGCCGAATTAGAAAACGGCATCAACCAATTGAAGATGAATCAATTCCGCCATGAAGACATTAGTGTCTTGATGCCACACAACGATGGCAATAAGGAGCTGGCGACTGAGCTGAATTCCAAGGCTCCTGAAGGCGTAACGGCTGGCGGAGCTTCAGGCGCAGTTGTTGGTGGTGCGCTTGGCTGGTTGCTCGGGATTGGGGCACTGGCAATTCCGGGCCTTGGTCCTTTTATTGCAGCAGGTCCAATCATGGCTGCATTAGCTGGGCTTGGAGCCGGAGCTACCATTGGTGGCGTAGCGGGCGGGCTGATCGGAATGGGCATGCCCGAATACGAAGCGAAGCGCTACGAAGGTCAGATCAAAGCTGGGGGTATCCTAGTGTCCGTCCATTGCGACGACAGTGAATGGGCAACTAAAGCCAAGCATCTTTTGGAAACGACTGGCGCAAAGGATGTGTCGTCGGGTAGTGAAGCTTCAAGCGACTATAACAAGTCGGATAAGCCTTACGCTACATTGAATAAGTAAGGTTCACGGGCCGTAAATAAAATGAGCGGTCACTCTGTAATGGAGTGGCCGCTCTTTTCCTTTTGAGGTTAATTGGGGTGCTCTATATCCTGGTGGGATTGAACAAGAATCGATATGCAGCTAGAAGGACGACTGCGCCGAGAATGGACATGATCCATCCGGCGGAGTGGCCTTGTGCGCCATAGCCGAGAGATGTGCCGATCCATCCACCAAGCATCGCACCCGCGATACCCAAAAGAATGGTGAGGATGAGGCCACCGGGGTCTTTGCCGGGCATGACAAATTTTGCCATGATGCCGACGATTAATCCAAAAAGAATCCAACTAAGAATACTGATCATTTGTTTGAGGTTTCTCCACTCATGATGGAGCACTTCAGATGCCATTCTAGATTGAGCCGTGGAACGGAAAACGGTGGTCGAAGCGGTTACGAGCGAAGGAATTGTGGCGGAATACGAACAAACGACGTTCCGTGGTCAAATTCGCTATTTACGACTGTAGATGTAATTGTAGGCAGCTTTTTTGCCGTCCGGGAGAGTTAACTTGCCTGAGACGGTCATGGCCATGCCGCCGGGTTGGAGGACGCGGGTTACTGAACCGATGACTTCGCCTTTGCGCTTGAGCTGGACCGTAGTTTTGATGTCCATGCCTTTTTTAACGACGATTGCGTCCCAGTTGGGGAAACCGCTGACTTTGATCTCTTCGCCGTCTTTGGTGTAGGTGAAGGTAGCGTGGACGGCTTCGCCAGTAGCTGAGGAGCCGTGGGCCATGTAGTCATAGCCGGTAGCGGTTTTGGTGTAGGTTACTGTCTGTTGCTTGGGGAGTGGGAGGCCTTCGGCTTTGGACTTTGCGGTGTTGAGGTTCCAGGTGCCGAAGAAGTCGGCGGCGCTGGCGGAGAAAAGGCTGCAACTGAGCAGCATCAGTGTCGTGAACGTGGATCGCATCATGGAGATATTTTAGCTTTACAAAAAGCTTTAACCAGCGTATTCGTTGAGGGGGCTCGTTGGCAAGTTGTGATGGCGTGATGCGTGATATGATTCCGGCGGGTTTGATGAATCTTCGTTTGATCGCCGGGTTGCTTGTAGCAGGCTGCTTGCCTGGGGCCGAGCCGTTGTTTGAATCTTTGATTGAACCGCTTTTGCGGACGCGGTGTTGGCAGTGTCACGGGGAGGTTGTGCAGCTTGGCCGGTTGAAGTTGTCTTCGCGGGAAGCGATGTTGGCTGGTGGGGAACGCGGTGTTGTTATTGTTCCGGGCAAGCCTGAACAGAGTCGTTTATACCGGATGGTGGCTGGACTTGAGAAGCCAACGATGCCTATGGGTGGGGTGATTGAGGCGGCGGAGGTTGAGGCGGTTCGCAAGTGGATTGCTGAGGGGGCGGTTTGGGGAAATACCAAGGTTGTGACGGCGGGGGAATGGTGGGCCTTCAAGCAGCCGCTTCGACCGCTCGTGCCTGCTGGCTTGAATCCCGTGGATTATCTGGTGGGGCGGCGTCGGGGTTCTATTGCCTTTGCTGGCGAGGCTTCACGGAATACGCTGGTGCGGCGGGCTTATCTCGATCTGATTGGGTTGCCTCCTACGCCGGCGCAGGTGGCTGAGTTTGTGGAGGACCGATCGAGTGATGCGTGGTCGAAGCTGGTGGAGCGGTTGCTTGCTTCTCCTCATTATGGAGAGCGGTGGGGACGGCATTGGCTGGACCTTGCGCGCTATGCGGACTCGAATGGTTATGAGCATGACTATGATCGACCGAATGCGTGGCGGTACCGGGATTATGTGGTTTCTGCTTTTAATGAAGATAAGCCTTTTGATCGGTTTCTGGTGGAGCAGTTGGCTGGTGATGAGGTGGATCGGCCGACGCCAGAGACTTTGACGGCTACCGGGTTTTTGCGTAGTCACGCGAAGGTGGGGTATCGGGAGAAAGATAATCCAGAGTTTCGGTTTGAATATCTCGATGACATGATTGCGACGATTGGGCGAGGGGTGATGGGGCTGACCGTGCAGTGTGCGCGATGTCATGACCATAAGTTTGATCCGATTGCGCAGAACGATTATTACCGTTTGCAGGCTTCGTTGTTTGGGTATGTGGAGGTGGATCACGCGCTGGTGCCTTCGGTGGAACATAGGCGGTTGAGCGATGCTGTTGATTCGCGGATCCGGCCGCTGCGGTTGGCTGTTCGTGAGATTGAGGCACCTTACCGGGAGAGGCTGCTGCCGGCTAAGTATGCGAAATTTCCTGAGAATGTGCAGGAGGCGATTCGGACTCATGAGGCGCAGCGGACGCCGGGGCAGGTGTTGCTGGCCAATCAAGTGATTCGCACTACGGGCGTGTCTAGTGCGGAGATTGATCGCGTGGCCAATGCTGAGGATCTGGCGCGGAAACGGGGGTTGCTGGCGCAGATTGCCGAGATTGAGAAGGGACGGCCGGCGCCGCTGCCTGTCGCGATGGGTATTACCGATGGGGATTACCGGTCGACTCCGGATGGGCCTGGGGATGAGCCGGCTCCGGGTAAGGGTGGGGCTCAAGATCCTGATGCGGGGCCGTTCTTGCATGAGGGGCCGGGTAGGTATCAGGCACCTCCGAGTTACTTCTTGATTCGGGGGGATGTGCAGAGCAAGGGGCCACGGATGGAGCCGGGTTTTCCTGCGGTGCTGGTTGATGGGGATGTGAAGACTGAAGTTGAGACTGCTAGTGGCAAGACTTCAGGGAGGCGGCTGGCGCTGGCGCAGTGGTTGGGGTCGGCTGAGAATCCGGTGACGGCGCGGGTGATGGTGAACCGGATTTGGCATCACCACTTTGGGACTGGGATTGTGAAGAGTATCGATAACTTCGGGAAGATGGGGGATCTGCCTACTAACCTGGAGTTACTGGATTGGCTGGCTACCGAGTTTGTTCGGGTTGGTTGGAGTGTGAAGCAGATGCACCGGGTGATTTTGAACTCCGCTTCATACCGGATGGATTCGCGGTTTGAGGATGCTGCGAGTGCGAAGGCGGATGCGCGTAATGAGAACTTGTGGCGATTCCCGGTGCATAGGCTTGAGGCTGAGAGTGTTCGGGATTCTATTCTTGCGGCGGCTGGGACATTGAATGCGAAGGTAGGTGGGCCGGCGGTTTTTCCTGTGTTGCAGCCGGAGGTGCTGAGTGCGATGACGCATGGGATCTGGAATCAGGACAAGGATGGGCCGGAGGTTTGGCGGCGGAGTGTTTATGTTTACCGGAAGCGGGGATTGCCGTTTCCGATGTTTGAGGTGTTTGATTTGCCTGACCAGAATGTTTCCTGCGGTGCTCGGAATACAAGTACTGTTCCTACGCAAGCGCTGACGTTGTTGAACAATGATTTTGTGTTGTCGCAGTCGAAGCACTTTGGCCGGTATCTGGAGGAGTCGCGGCCTGGCGACCGTGCGGGGC
>JBKJUN010000793.1:0-14865 GCA_046590555.1 Bryobacter sp.
CTCCAGATCAAGAATTCGAATGCCTTCCAGTTGTCTCTCTTTGATTTGCATGTTCTATCTGATTCCTGGTATCGATAATTTTTACGGGGAAGGTGACGCGAAAGCTCGTTCCCTCACCCAATTTACTGCTCACTTGTATTTCCCCACTGTGTGCCTTGACAATCCATGAGACGAAACTTAGTCCCAGTCCAAGACCCTTTTCCCCACTATTCTCGCGCATCGGAACGCGATAAAACCGGTCAAACAGGTGAGGCAAATGTTCGGGTGCTATGCCCTCTCCATTGTCGCGAATCTCAAGCATGATTTTGTGACTGCTTTCATCAAGACTCACAATCACCTCAACAAAGCCTGCCTGTCGGGTGTACTTGATGCCATTGTCGATCAGGTTGTAAAGCAGCCTCTCGATCTGGATTCGATCCGCCGATATGACCGCCCTTCGAGGAAGCTGGTTGCGAAGCATGACTTGACGATCCAGCGCCGGGATCTCGAGCGCATCCATTACCTCCCGAATCAGCGCCACCAGGTCCAGCTCCTGCATCTGCAGCGCAAGCTGGCCACTTTCTGCCTTGGCCAAGTTAAGCAGCGCCCGCACTATCTGCGACAAACGGTCAATGTCCACCAGTGCAGCTTCTATGGCTACTCGAAGTTCTTCTTCAGTCGTTGCCGTCATCAGTGCTACTTCCAACTGCCCACGAACTACAGTGATCGGAGTCCGCAACTCATGCGACACATCAGTTGAGAACTGCCGAATTTGCTGAAAACTCTGGTCCAGCCGCTCCACCATGCCATTGAAGTTCGCGATCATATGATCCAGTTCATCCCTTGACCCTCGTAGCGGGACGCGCAACGAAAGATTCGATCCCGACACCTGCGCCACCTGCGCAGCCACTTCCGTCACCGGCTGCATCGCCCGCCTGGCCAGCAGCCAACCAAGACCTGCTGCAGTCAGAATGATGAGGGGCAGGGCAATGAAGTAGTCCAGGCTGAATTGGTCAATCACGTAAAGACTGGGCGTGAAGTTCCGCCCAAGGGCCACAAAATATTTGTGATTTCGCTCGCTCAAAGTCCCTTCGCGAACCATGAACACCTGGCCCCGTAGATTCGGGTGAAATGTATAGCGTGGCTTGTCTTCACTGAGGATCTTCGCAATCAGTGCAGGGCTCTGGAAGCCCATCTCGCGATACATTTCAGAGCTTTCTAACACCTCGCCCTTTTCGTCGGCGATCATGTAGATCAGCTTCAGACGCTCAACGATCGCCGTCTCTTCTTTATCGGTAGGGTCATACGACCACTCTAGGTTGCCCTTGGCGTCGATGCGCAAGAACCCCTTGGTTGCCGCCCATTCCTCATCAAGGAGCCCCTGAACGGTAGTCTCGATTACCCCACGCAACATGCTCCGCAAGACAAACCCATAACCTGTCAGCAAAATCGCGAAAAACACGGCGTAGCTCAGCGCAAGCCGGAACCGAAGACCTTTAAAGATGCTGCGCTGCATGATCTCAATTTACAGCAGTCGCAGTCTTGCCAAGCCTAAGCCGTCTTCTCGCTGCGGCTCTCCGGCAGCTCGAGCATATAACCAATGCCGCGAACCGTGTGAATCAGCTTGGCTGGATAGCGGTCATCGATCTTCGACCGCAGGTGGCGGATATACACATCCACAATATTGGTGAGCCCGTCGTAATCCATGTCCCAAACGTGTTCGACGATCATCGTGCGGCTCAGCGGCCGACCTTTGTTCCGCATCAGATATTCAAGAATCGAAAACTCTTTGGGAGCCAATTCGATGTTGTCACCAGATCGCGTCACCTTGCGGCGAATACAATCCAGAGTCAGCTCGCCAACAATTAGCTTCTCTGGCGTAGGCTGGCCGCGGCGCAACAGCACTCTCACGCGGGCCAACAGCTCAACAAAGGCAAACGGCTTGGTCAAATAGTCGTCAGCGCCAAGCTCAAGACCCTTAACCCGGTCCTCAACTGCACCACGCGCACTCAGAATCAACACTGGCGGATTCGTCTTGCGGTTACGGATCTTCTCCAGAACCTGGATGCCGTCCATATCCGGCAACATCATGTCCAGGGTAATCAAGTCGTAATCAGTGGCATGCACCAGGTCAAGGGCGGCCTGTCCATCAGGAGCAATATCCACTGCATAGCCAGCACTCTCAAGGCCTCTGCCTAGAAAGTCGGCGATTCTTTTTTCGTCTTCCACCACAAGGATTCGCATTGTCAAACTCGCTATTACCTTAACATCATGCGTGCATTTCCGCTTAAGCGAATTTTAATCATTGCCTCTCCAGAATCCAACCATAGAACAGCAAACTGATCCCGTAAGCCACACCCGCAATGCCGAGATACAACAGATCCCCGCGAGCGGCCGAGATACCGCAAGAGAAAAGTCCAATCACCTGCAGAAAGCCATAAGGAAAGAATTCACCCATTGTAAAGCGCCATGGAGGCGAATCGATCTGCGAGAAAACGCTAAAGTGGTGCCCCACAGCCAAGGCCGCGAGAATCCCCGCCAGCGCTCCAACCGGGCTGAGCCCGCAAGTCAGCAGCACCGTGATCGCCACCAGCACCATCCCCTTGCGTGCAAGAATCCGGTACCCGCGCGACGGCGAGATCCGCCACCTCAGCCGCCCGGGCAAGCCATCCAGAGCAAAAAGATTCTGCGCCATAGTGCTCAAGCAAAGCACCACCATCATCGAAAGTACTGGATAAGCCTCGGGTTGCGGTTGTGAAGAGAGGTACCGGTAGGCAGTCCCAGCCGCTGCAATCAGTGCCGCAAGCCAGAAATCGAGCGTCCGCAAAATCTGGCGCAACTCAAGAGTTGGCAGCAGCCGCCACAGCCACGGGCTGGCGTGCGATTCCGGACGGGCGAAGATACGAAGAAATCGCGCCTGCCCCTGCGACAGCGGCCAAAGCGCCAACCGGATCTCGGGGATCCTCGCCAGCGGTGCAGCCAGCGCCGGCACAATCATCAAACTGCCGATTAGCGTCCAGATAAATCCCATGCTCTCCGGCTGCATCGAGAGCAGCAAGGCAAACCAAAAGAAATTGTTACCTTGAATCGAATTCAGCGTGCGGATCTCGCGATAGGCCGTAACCGCAATGGCGCGTAAAAGTGCGATCAACGCATCCACTCCAGCGCCGGTAGATCCTTCGCCTTCACCACATCCAGATAATGAGCCCGCAACTCGCCCTCCGCCTTGGCCTCGCTCCGCCACACTACCGCACCTCCATCCAGCAGCAGCACCTCATCAGCCAGCCGCTCTACATGCATCAACATATGCGAAGACACAATCAGGCTGGTTCCACGCAGCTTCAGCGCATTCAGCAACGCAAGAACCGTCTCACAACTGGCCGGGTCCAACCCCTCAAACGGCTCATCCAGAATCAGCACTTTCGGCGCATGCAGAATCGCCAGCGCCAGCGCCGTCTTCTTCCTCATCCCGTAGCTGCAAGCCGCCGCAAAGCGCATCTTTCCTTCCACAAGCCCCAGCAAATCCAGCAATTCTCCGATCCTCCGTCCAGCCTCCGCCTTGTCAATGCCATATAGACCAGCACTCAACTGCAGATGCTCTTCAATCGATAGCGCATCAAACAATCCAAGGTGTTCCGGCATAACCCCCATCTGCGCCCGCCACCCTCGCGGCGCCGATTTCGGCCGCTGCCCCAACACCTCAACCCTGCCTGACGATTCGCTCTCCAGCCCTGCAAGTACCTTCAGGCAACTCGACTTTCCAGCCCCGTTTGGTCCCACCAGTACTGCTGCCCGTCCTTCCGGCAATCGCAGGTCAAAATCCCGCAACGCGGAGAAGTCTCCGTAATTCACACCAAGTCCCAGACATTCGATAACAGTACTCACATTAGGTCCTACGCCCCATTTTCATACTAAGTTCCAAATTCATTTGCGTTAGACTCCCTGTATTCGCTAGCCTTTTTACTGAAACGTAATCGTCTCACAGGAGTCCCAACCGTATGTGGAATCGCCGAAAAGAAGAAGAACCAACCGCCCGCCCGTCCAGCCCAAACCCCTCCTCCCCTGGAGCTACAGAAGGAATGCCAATGCAGACGACAACGTCGAGATTTGAGAACGAAGCACCTACGCCCTCCCGAACTGCCACCATCGGCAAGGGTGTCTCCATCACCGGTCAGATCTATTCCCGCGAAGATCTGATCATCGACGGCGAAATCGATGGCACCATCGAAGCCAACGAACACAAGATCACCATCGGGCCTAACGGCAAGGTTAAGGCAGCGATAAAGGCCAAGGACATCGTCGTTTTGGGTGCCGTTCAAGGCAACGTTGAAGCAAGCGACAAGATCGATATTAAAAAAGATGCCCGTCTTGTGGGGGACATTAAAACTGCCCGCATCTCGATCGAAGACGGCGCCATCTTTAAGGGTTCTATCGACATCATTCGCGTGGAAACTCCCAAGGCCGCCCTCAAACCGCAACCCATTGCCACCCCCTCCGCTACGCAGCAATCTATGGCCGCTTCTGCCGGCAGCGGAGAAACTAAGCGCTAACTTGGGATGCGGGCGAATTAGAAGCCTGTTACTTTAGTACTAGTGGAGATGGCGAACCCCTTCAAGGCATTGCTCCGCGCAGTTCAGGGATCTGGCGATTCCGAGAGTAGTCTGCGCCCTTCTCGCCCATCTCCCCGCACCGATATTCCTCCTCCGCCTACAAGGCCCACACAATTTGCTCCTCCACAAATGAGGCCAAGTACTGCCCTCCAGCAATTTGTCCGCTCTCTCGATACCAATCGTGATCTGCGCCTGCTCGATCTCGGCGGTGCCAATGCCGCCAACATCCAGTTCATGACTCAATTGGGCACGCGTCTCTACTCAGAAGATTTCTTCGCTACTCTCGAGGATTGCTTCGGCGATGGCGACTATTACGAGAATCAGCGCGACCCTGCCCGCGTAGACAGCTTCCTCATCCAGACTTTTTCAGAGCAACGCGGGCCCTTCGACGGTGCCCTCGTCTGGGATTGCCTCCAGTTCCTGCGCCCTTCGCTCCTCGACAAAACCATCGACCATCTCCATCGCATTCTCGAACCAGGCGCACATCTCCTCGCCTACTTTTATGCCGATGATCGCGCCCAATCCATCCCGCAATACCATTTCAAAATTCACGACGAGCACAGCATCGTCGTAGCCCAAAAAGCCGAAATGCCTCCTGGACAAGCCTTCTCCAACCGCAACATCGAGCGTCTCTTTGAAGACTTCGCCTCGATCAAGTTCTTCCTCACCCGGGACAACATGCGCGAAGTTCTTGTGCGCCGTTAACCGTGGCACTCCCTTTTGAACTCTTTGTTGCCCAACGCTACCTGAAGGCAAAACGCCGTCAGTCCGCGATTTCTATCATCACCTCCATCTCGATCATCGGCGTCGCCGCCGGAGTCATGGCTCTAGTCATCGCCATCGCCATCAACAATGGTTTCCGCACCACCCTTCAGAAAAACCTCCTCGGTGCCACTGCTCACGTCACGATCACCGAACGTGTGCCCGGTGAAGGTATCTCCAATTGGCGCGAACTGGCTCAAAAGCTCGCCACACTCCCAGGCACAATTGAAGCTTCTCCTGCCCTCTACGAGAAGGTCTTTGTAAACGCTGGCGGCTCCAGCAGCGGTGCCATCATCAAAGGCCTCGACCTGTCCAGCCCGCGACTTACTAAAGATCTCGTGCCCTTCATCAAGCAGGGCAGCATCGACAAGCTAAGAGAAACCGAAGAAGCCGTGCCCTCTCTCTTGCTCGGCTCGAAGCTCGCTGAAACCTTGGGCGTCCGTGTCGGCAATTACATCCAGATCATCAACCCGCTCGGCGAACTCACTCCCTTCGGCCCTCGCCCTTCCTACCACCGCATGAGGATCGCCGGCACCGTCGAAACAGGCTTCTACGATGTCGACGCCAATTTCACCTTCATGTCGCTCGCCGAACTACAGCGCATGATGTCTCTCGGTGACGTCGTCAACGCAATCGAGATCAAAGTCGCCGATATCGAAGCGGCACCGGCGCACGCTGAAAAAGCCCAGGCCCTCCTCGGCAACAAATATGTCGCCACACATTGGATGGAGCAGAACAAACAGTTACTGGGCGCACTCAAGATGGAACGAATCGTAAGTTTGATTACCATCGGGCTGATCCAGTTGGTAGCCGCCCTCAACATCTTCATCACTCTCGTCATGATGGTGATGGAAAAACAACGCGACATCGCCATCCTCCTCTCGATGGGCACCCGCCAGGAACAAATCCGCCGCATCTTCATCTACCAGGGCTTGCTCATCGGCGTGGTCGGCTCCGCTGTTGGCCTCACCCTCGGCTATGCACTCAGCTTTTTCGCTGACAAGTACCGCTGGATTGAGTTATCCGAAGAGATCTACTCCATCTCCTATGTCCCATTTCAGCCCAACCCACTCGATGCTTTGTGGATCACCGGTTTCGCCCTCGCCGTAAGCCTTCTCGCTACGCTCTACCCTGCCAGAACGGCAACTAAAGTAGCGCCCGCCGAAGCTTTGCGATATGAATAGATCGTGATTTCTCTCCTGTTGATGTTGATGGCTGTTCAAGACTTGGGCCACGGCACCTGGCGTTTCATCCCGGCCGAGTCCACCTATGAATCAGCCCCTGCCCCCAAAGAGTCCAAGCGCCAGTGGATCCCCGATGGTGATGGCGTAAAGTTTCTCCACGACGGCATCAACGCCGACGGCAAGCCCTTCCACACTGAATTTCGAGCTGCCTACGACGGTAAGCCTGTTCCCTTCGTCGGCGGCACTCTCTACGATGCTGTCGCACTATTCAGCAAAGGGCCACGTAAGGTGGAGCAGGTTTTTACCCTTAAAGGCAAGGTAACAGTCAAAGCCATCCGCACCATTTCGAAAGACGGCAAAAAGATGACTATTGATTCCCGTGGCAGCAGAGCCGACGGAACCAAATTCAAAAACATCCTCGTCTACGAGCGGCTCTAGCCGTCCAGTGACGCTTCTTCGACGTTATTGAGCTTGCGCTGGATCACACGAGTTCGCTGCTCGGCATCATCGATCGTCTTCGATGCCTGATCCAGCTTCTCCCGCACCTTCCCCAGCACCTGGTGGTATTTGAGAAACTCTGCCTTCACAATACCGAGCAACTCCCACACTTCGCTCGATCGCTTCGTAATAGCAAGCGTGCGAAAGCCCATCTGCAAACTATTCAGCAGTGCCAATAGCGTGCTCGGCCCGGCTAGGATCACTCGCAGATCCTGCTGGATCTGATCGACAAAAACAGTGCGCCTCACTACTTCTGCATAGAGCCCCTCGGTAGGTAGAAACAGGATTCCAAAATCAGTGGTCTTCGGCGGCGAGATGTATTTATCGTGGATCGCCTTCGCACTCGTTCTCACTCGCTTCTCCAACTCTTGTATCGATCGCTCAACCCCGGCAGCATCCCCAGCCTCAGAGGCCTCAACCAGGCGCTGGTAATCCTCCAGCGGAAACTTTGCATCAATCGGGAGCCACACCGTATCGCTCTGCCCCGGCAGCTTCACCGCAAACTCCACCCGTTCTGCTGTCCCCGTAACGGCCACATTCTTTTCGTACTGCTCAGGTGTCAGTACTTGTTCAAGCAGCGCCCCAAGCTGCACTTCGCCCCAAGTGCCGCGTGTCTTCACATTGGACAGCACCTTCTTCAAGTCCCCAACTCCCACCGCTAGACTCTGCATCTCACCCAGCCCCTTATGCACTTGCTCCAGCCGCTCGCTCACCTGCTTGAAACTCTCCGCCAACCGCTTCTCAAGCGTCGTCTGAAGCTTCTCATCCACCGTCGAGCGAATCGTCTCCATTTGCGCCTGTAGCCCCGCCCCCAGCGTTGAAAACTCCCGGCGCATCCGCGAGAGTTCTTCAAGCATCACCGTGCTGTTGTCACGCTTCAGCAGGAGCGCAAGTTGAAGCACTACGATAATCGCAGCCAGCCCGTAGACCTCAATCATCGATCAGTACTTCGCAAGTTTGGTCGACGCTCCACTTCGCACGCTCGGCACTGAAAGGGAGGTGCCGGAAGCCTTGAAAGGCCCTTCCGCGATCGTGCCGTCAGGGAAGGTAATTCGCATCTGATCTTGCGTAACGGAATACTTTGCTTGCTGTGTTTGAAACGGCAGCAGGAACAGCGACTTCCCACCGGAGTAGAAAAAAATTCGCATCTCAAGGTTTTGCCCGTCCATCATTTTCATTCCGACCCACTCGCCAGCTACCGTAGGCTTCCCCGCTGGCGCTTTCCCCACCCGCGTGAGATCCATCGATATTTCTTTGCCTTGCATCAATCGAAGCCTGCCTGGCTGAGACAAGTCAATCAACTGCCGGTTGAGCGGCCCGCCCTGCTGGAGTGCCGGCATCACCATGTAGCTGCCATCAATTTCGTAGATGCCTGGCGCAACTGCCCCTGGACGAATCAGCACAGCCCCACCTGTCTTGAATTCATACAGGGCCCCAACACCTTTTGCATTGGGAACCACAGTGCGATAGCGACCCAGCAACTGCTCTGGTAAATCTTCAGCAAACCCCAGGGCGGTAAGGCAAAACAGTACGATCATCCTCATTCTTCCATCCTAGCTGGCTCATCCCTGCGAGACTAGAAGAATGTGCGGTATCGCTGGCTTCACGCATCTGGGCTCCAAACCTGAGCCCGGACGCATAGAGCTAATCACGAAGACAATTACTCATCGCGGCCCTGATCAGCAAGGGGTTTTCGAAGACGCAACGATATCTCTTGGCGCAGTCCGCCTCAAGATCATCGACCTCGGCTCCGGCGATCAGCCCATCATCAGTGAAGACGGCAACACCGTAATCGTCTTTAACGGCGAGGTCTATAACTTCGGCGAACTTCGCTCCGAACTGGAATCCCTCGGCCACCGCTTCCGCACCCACTGCGACACCGAGGTTGTCCTCGAAGCTTTCCGAGCCTGGGGCACCGATAGCTTCAAACGCCTGCGCGGCATGTTCGCCTTTGCCATCTGGCACAAACCCACCCGCGAACTGCTCCTCGTGCGAGACCGTGTCGGCATCAAGCCGCTTTACTATTACGAACATGGCCAGGACCTTCTCTTTGGCTCAGAACTCAAGGTCCTCTTCGCACATCCGGATGTCGACCGCAAGCTCGATCTCGAAGGCTTAACCTACTACCTCTCCCTCAATTACGTCCCACAGCCCTATACCCTTGCTGCCGGTGTCAACAAAGTCAGGCCCGGCTGCTACCTCCGCTGGAAGGACGGTCGCCTCACCCAGGAACCATACTGGACTCTCCGTCTCAATCCCGACCCACGCATGGGCCTCGAAGACGCTAAATCTGAACTCGACCGCCTCATGCAGCTCTCCATCAAAGAGCATCTGATCTCCGATGTCCCTCTCGGCATCTGGGCTTCAGGCGGTGTCGATTCCACCACCATCCTTCACTATGCAGCCCAGCAGGCCGGACGCCAGCTCAAAACATTTTCGGTCTCTTTTGTCGGTCGCAGTTTCGACGAGTCCCCCTGGTTCCGGGAAGTGGCAAATGTCTACGATACCGACCACCACGAATTCGACGTCAACCCCGAACTCGGCCTCACCGATGCCATCGAACAACTAGCCTGGTTTTCAGATGAACCCAGTGCCGACGCCGGTGCCCTCCCAGTCTGGTTCCTCTCCAAGATGACCCGCCAGCACGTCACAGTAGCTCTCAGCGGCGACGGTGCCGACGAGCTCTTCGCCGGCTATCACACTTATCTCGCCGACAACTACGCTGTGCAAGCCCGTCGCATGCCTCATTGGATGCGCAGTGCCGGCCTCGCAGCCCTCAACCTCTGGCCAGCCTCCAACGACAAGATCAGCTTCGAATACAAAGCCAAGCGCTTCCTCGAAGGCTCTCTGATGTCCAGAGAGGATGCCCACCTCTATTGGAACGGCACCAACTCTCTCAAAGCCAAACAAAAATTGGCCCCCGCAATGCCCCACCGGTCCGCATCGGATCTCTACCGGCGACTCCCCACCGAGGCCGCCGCCTCCGGTGTCCTCAACCGGCATCTCTGGCTCGATCAGACTTATTACCTCACCGACGACATTCTCTACAAATGCGACCGCATGTCGATGGCGCATTCTCTCGAGGTGCGACCCCCCTTCCTCGATCACCGGCTGATCGAATTTGCCGGTCGCCTCCCGGAAACTCTAAAGATGCAAGGCGGTACCCTGAAATATCTCCTCCGGGAACTGGTTCGCGGTAAGATTCCATCCAGTGTTCTCGACCGGCCAAAGCAGGGCTTCGATATCCCCACCCACCACTGGTTTCGAACTGTATTAAAGCCTCTCTTGCTAGACACCCTAACCGAGAAGGCCGTCAGGGCAACCGGAATCTTCTCCTGGCCCGTGATCCAGCAATTGATTGCTGATCACATGGCCCGGCGAATCAACGCCGGCTATCAGTTGTGGGGTCTGTTGACACTCTTCTTGTGGATGAAACGATGGAATATTCAAACTACGGCGGCGGGGGCTACGGCTTCCGAAGCGCGGCAGACCGCAACTATCAACTGATAGTTATTCTCTTTGCAGCGCTGATCTACATCCCGGCGATTTTCAGTCCTCCCTCTCTGATGGATGACGTCGACGCAGTGCAGGCACAAATCGCCCGCAACATGCTCGAAAGCGGAGATTGGGTCACTGCAAAACTAAACGGCATCGCCTACCTCGAAAAATCCCCACTCGTCTATTGGATGATGGCCGTCTGCTTCAAAATCTTCGGTGTCCACGATTGGGCCGCCCGCATCCCCATTGCCTTCTTCTCGATCGCGCTCGCCTCCCTTACCGCACGCATTGCCACTTGGGCGTCCGGCCCGCAACTCGGTCTGGCCTCCGGCCTCATCATGGCCACCAGCCTCGGCCTCTGGCTCTTTACCCGCATCCTCATCCCCGACGTAATCCTCACCTTCACCATTGCCCTCGCCCTCTGGTCCTTCCTGCGAGCCCTCGACCGCGAAGAGCGCAACCCGCGCTACTGGTCCAACATCTTCTCTGCCTCCATTGCTGTCGGCCTGCTCCTCAAGGGCCTGATCGCACTCGTCTTCCCCGGTGCCGCTGCCTTCCTCTACCTCCTCCTCACCGGCCAACTTTTCGCTTCCAACACCTGGCGTCGGCTTCGCATCTCGCAGGGCTTCCTCATCCTGATCGCAATTGCCGCTCCCTGGCATCTCGCTGCAACGCTGGCCAATCCCCCAACCTTCGATTTCACAATGCGAAGTGTCCCCGGCGAATACCATGGCTTCTTCTGGTTCTACTTCTTTAACGAGCATGTCTTCCGCTTCTTGAACATGCGCCACCCGCGCGATTACAACACCGTGCCACGCCTAAGCTTCTGGCTCTTCCACCTGCTGTGGCTCTTCCCCTGGTCTCTCAACTTCTTCACTCTCCGCTCCCCCAACTCAGAGCGCCACCGCAGCCTCACTCTGCTCTGCTTCTGCTGGGCGGGCTTCCTCATGGTCTTTTTTACCTTCTCGACAACCCAGGAATACTATTCGATGCCCTGCTATCCGGCTCTTGCGATCCTGCTCGGCTCGGGGCTGGTGCGCGACTACAACCCGCCCAGATGGCCTACCCGCGTCGTCGGCCTCATCGCCACTCTCGCCCTCGGTGCAATCATCTATCTGCTGGTCGAGGTTTGGAATCTCCCCACCCCCGGCGACATCTCGCAAGCCCTGGCGCAACAAAATCCTGACGCCTACACCCTCTCGCTCGGCCACCTGGGAGACCTCACCATCGCCAGTTTCGCCTACCTCCGCACGCCCCTCATGATCGCGGGCCTGGCCTTCCTCATCGGTGCCATCGGCGCCTGGCTCCGTCCCCGTGCCGCCATGATCGCCCTCGCGCTGATGAGCGTAGTCTTCCTCAATGCCGCCCGCATCGCGATGATCACCTTCGATCCCTATCTCGCCTCTCGCCCTTTGGCCGAAGCCCTCTCCGCCGCACCTCCAGGCCAATGGATTGCCGACAACCAGTACTACACCTTCTCAAGCATCTTCTTCTACACCAACAAGACTGCGCTGCTCCTCAATGGCCGTGTCAACAATCTCGAATACGGCAGCTATGCTCCCGGCGCACCTCAAGTCTTCATCAACGACAAACAGTTCCAGGAAAAGTGGCTCAGCACCACGCGCCACTATCTGACAATCGAGAAACTCGCAGTAGCCAGAATCTCCAAGCTCGTAGGTTCGGAAAAGCTCCTCACCGTGAAGGAATCGGGCGGTAAACTCCTCTATACAAATCTCCCGCTACGTTAGAGGTATTCTGAAACCGTGAGTGCGCTATTCTATCTCGCGCTAGCATTGCAGACGCCAATCGAAGACGGAATCAAGGCCCTTGATGCCGGCAAGCCAGCTGAGGCTGAAATCCTCTTTGCCAAAGCCGTAGCGGCCGACGCCAAAGACTACTCGGCCTACTTTAATCTCGCCTTCGCCCAATCGGTCCAGAACAAAGACCCTGAGGCCATCGCGAACTACCGCAAGGTCCTCGAACTCAAGCCCGGCATCTACGAAGCCGAACTCAACTTAGGGATTCTCCTCCTCCGCCAAAAGCTCCCCAAAGACGCCATCCCCTTACTCGACGCCGCTGCAAAGGCCAAGCCCGATCAGTACCGGCCCAACTACTATTTGGGTGAAGCTCTCATCGACGTAAATCGTGGTGCCGAGGCCGAGGCCGCTTACCGCCGCGCCCTTGCCATCAACGCCAAATCTGCCGAGGCCGCCCAAGGTGTCGGCCAGTCTCTCCTCAATCAGGGCAAGACAGCCGACGGTGCCGTCTTCATTGAGCAAGCTGCCAGCCTCGACCCCAACTTCCAACCCGCTCTCCTCCATCTGGCCAGCGTCTACGAAGCCGACAAGAATTTCGATGCCGCCATAGCCATCTACCGTCGTTTCCCAAACGAGCCAGGTGCCCGCGAACGCCTCGGTGAACTTCTGATCGAAACCGGCAAAGCCGCCAGCGCCATCCCCGAGCTAGAAGCAGCCGTCAAGGCCTCCCCCACCGCAGCAAACCTCACAGCGCTAGCCACAGCCTACCTCCAGGCCAAACAACCCGAGAAGTGCCAGCCCGTTCTCGACGCCGCCCTCCGCCTCGAACCCTCCAACGGTGAATTGCGAGTCCTCTATGGCCGCCTCCTCCGCGACCTGCGCAAGTTCGACCTCGCCGCCAACCAGTTCGCTCTTGCCGTAAAACTCAATCCGCAATCAGCCGAAGCCTGGGCCGACCTGGCAATGGTCACCGTGATGCTAGAGCGCTACGACATCGCCCTCCCGGCCCTCGATCAGGTCAAGCGCCTCAACGCAGAAAAACCAGGCCACAAATATTTGCGCGCAATCACCCTCGACAAAATCAAACAGAACAAGCAGCAGGCAAAACTGGCTGCCGCAGCCTATCAGGACTTCCTCAACTCAGCCGACGGTAAATTCCCCGACGAGGAATTCAAGGCGCGTACAAGACTGAAGATATTAGAACGGGAAATCAACAAATGATTGCTTTGTGGCTCTGCTTATTACTGGCTCAAATTCCAGACGCAGTGAAGAATGAACCGGTCGCCGAAAAACGCTACCAGCTCGCCCTCGTCGAAGCGGGTAAAATCCTCCAAGCCGCCAAGAACAATGATGCCAAGCTATCCCTTGAGGCCGCCGCAGACTTGACCGAGTTCGCCCTCACCGCGCTCGAATCGATGGGTAAGCCTCCACACAAGAACGCCAGCAACTACAAGAAAATTGAACTCAAAACCCGTGAGTTCCTCCGTCGCGCCGAAGCGATCAGAAAAGAAGCGGGCATCGATGATCGCCCGGGTCTCGAAGCCGCGTTTAACCGCATCAACGCCGTCCATGAAAATGTCCTCGAAGGAGTGATGAGCAAGAAACCATGACACGCCGGGCATTCACTCTTCTACCCTTCGCCACCCTGCTCTTCGGGCAAAAAGACTTCCTCACCGAAGACGAAATCGAACGCGTTCGAATCACCCAGGAACCAAACGAGCGGCTCAAGCTCTACACTCTCTTCGCCCGCCAGCGCGTCGATCAACTCGGCCAACTCTTCTCGAAAGAGAAGCCCGGTCGCAGCCTCCTCATTCACGACCTGCTAGATCAATACGCCAAGATCATTGAGGCAATGGATATCGTCGTCGACGATGCCCTTCGCCGGGGCCTCCTCGTACTCGAAGGCCTGCAAGCCGCCATGGGTGCCGAGCGCACATTACTCAAAAAGCTCGAAGCTTTTGCTGAACTCGAAGCTAAAGATTTATCCCGCTACGAATTTGCCCTCACCACGGCGATCGAGACCACCCGCGATTCCATCTCTTCGAGCGAAGAAGACCTGGCCGAGCGAGGCAAGCGCGTCGTCGACCAGACTAAGCAAGAAAAGGTAGAGCGCGAAAAGCTGATGACCGCCGCCGAAAAAGAAGAAAAGGCAGCGTCCGAGAAAAAAATTGAGGGCGACCCGAAGCTCAAAGGCCGCAAGCCCCCCACACTGCGTAAAAAGGGTGAAGTCCCCACCAAGCCCTAAATTCCGCATTCGATACACTCAAAGGATGAAACGGTTCCTACTGGCGCTGGCCATCGGAGTCCTTGCTTTTTCGCAGACGCGAAAGATCACTGACGCCGAAGACCTGGCGCAACTACTCAAAAGCGAGAAAAACATGTTCTTTCTCGACGTTCGTGAGCCCAAAGAGATCGAAGAACTCGGTTCTCTCAAGGGCTATGTAAACATTCCACTCGGCGAACTCGAAAAGCGGATGAGCGAAGTCCCCAAAGACAAGGCCATCATCACCGCTTGAAACGGCGGAGGCCGAGCCGCGCGTGCCGCGGACATACTCACTAAGGCTGGCTACAAGGTAG
>JBKJUN010000948.1:0-11148 GCA_046590555.1 Bryobacter sp.
CCAAGCGACCGCCCAGACGGTGCCCACCATCGCGATCATTGAGACCTACGGCAACAAAGCTTTTACGCCCGAGAAGTTGCGTAAGGAACTCAAGATCGCCGAAGGGGATCCGTTGCCCCCCTCCAAGGGTGACCTTGAAGAGCTCCTCGTCGGGCTCAAGGGCATCCTCCGCGCTAATGTCGAAGCTATTTGCTGTGAACAAGGCAAGGCCATCTTCTACGTTGGCGTTGAAGAACGTGGCCGCCCCCATCTCGACATCCGCGAAGAACCGAAGAACGAAAATCTCAAGCTCCCCGAAGACGTCGGCGCGATCTACGAGAAGCTGATCGCTGCCACCGCCGAGGCCACCCGCAAGGGCGAGACTCGCGAGGATTGGTCGCAGGGCTTTACTCTTCTGGAAGAAGTCGGCGCACGTGCTGTCCAACTCCAACTCCCAGCTATCGCCGAAGATCACCAAGTGATCCTCCGCCAGATCGTACGCGAAAGCGCTGATCCCGACGACCGTCGCGTCGCAGCAGCGATTCTCGGCTATGGCCCCAAGGCTCAAGCGATCGTCGAAGACTTGCAACTGGCCCTCCGCGACCCCGACCAGGAAGTTCGAGCTGCCTCCCTGCGCAGCCTTGCCCCTCTTGCCTTCTACGCAACAGCCCATCCCGATGCGGAGATCCGAGTCCTCACCACCTGGTTTGTCGAAATGCTGAACAGCGTGGCGTGGAAGGATCGCATGAATGCGATGAACCTGTTGATTCCGCTCACTACTACTCGTGATGAAAAACTGATCCGCCACATGCGCGAGCGCGGCATTCCTGCCCTCGCAGAGATGGCGATGTGGAAGCACTTGCCCCACGCCCTGCCTGCCTATATCCTCCTCGGCCGTGTCGCAGGCCTGAGCGAAAAAGAGATCGAAGACACTTGGAGCGCCAACCAGCGTGAAGTCACGATCCAGAAGATCCGCAAAAAACTCAAAGCCTAGAAGAGTTTGGTCAGCTTTCCAGGAATTGTGCCGTTGACCAACCCTGTGTAGGCAGAAGGGCCTACCATTGGCGTCCACACTTCAACTGCCCCGGACTTCCTCCAGATGATCGTCATTTTTCCCCAGCTTTCCATGAACCAGTAGGCCTGATCGATGGCCCCATGGGGCAGATCACCTGCCTTAGCTGGTGCTTTCTTGACAAACTGCGCCGTCCCGTTCTTGGAGATGTAGCTGTAGGCAGGTGCCCCTCCGTAATCCAGTTGCCACCATCCGGTAATCGTAGGCACGATAACCCCATTGGGCATTGCATCGTCTGACGAAAAATGGATCAGCGTATAGGAGTAGCCATCATGGAGCCACCAACTGTCGTTTACCCAGGAATGTGGTGGAAAGCGGGCTACTGTGTGGCAGGTAACGCCACCCACGCCAGCCTTGTCGAGCTTGCCAACATACATCGTCGAATGCGTGTAGGCGATTTTGCCGCCGAAGTCCCCATCCGTGCTGACGTTGAAGTAGCCTACCATGTCACCTGGCTTCAGGATGCCGCTGTCGATCACTTTCTGCGCACGGTCGCGCGGTACCTTCTCACAAAGCGTCTTGGTGTCAGATCGAGCTTGCAGCGTGTTTACCAGCGACGCTACTCCACGCTCGTCAATGGCAGCGCCACCAGCAGAAAGGCAGCGTGAGAGGTAGTGGGCACAATCCGCTAGCCCCGCCCAACCGTTGATGATCTTCTCTTCGGTTTTGCCCCCGGCAGTCTTTCTGAAGACAGCTTTCTCTGGCTCGGTGCCGTCGCCTTTGACAAACATCGCCTTCCAGCCATCCGCTTCAGGTGCCTTCAGTTCCTTGCGCTTCATTGCCACGCTGATGCGTTCATTGGTCAACCAGAATATCCCGTCATCACACGGGATATTCCAATACTTCTCGGCATACTTGACTGCAGCGTTTCTGTCGTAGGCCATATGCGTCTAGCGGATCCTTTTAGCAACGCCTGAAGCTTCGACGATTGCATCTTCGAGTTTCGTCAGTTGGTCTGCCTCGCGCCCCGCGCAGCCGCGAAAGTGCAGGATCGTCTTGGCTCGCCCTCTTGAACTGATCGTAAGCGTAGCAGCAGGCCCGTCCGATTTTGGCGACTCGCAATCTCCGCCCGGCTGATAGCTGTTCTTTAGATCGAAGAAGCGAATCGCCTCGGCCTGCGCCATCAGCTTTCCGAGTGAATCCAGACTCACTTTCGAGCGAAACAGCCCAGGGATGCGAACATAATGCCGCCCATCAAAGAGAGTCGATCCATCGGCGAAAAGTACGAGCCGGTACACAGAGCAACGCCGTTCGCAGGCACCCATCTGCAACACAATTAGGGAGTCGCGAGGCTGCTCGTCGCTCACTATCTGCAAGGGGATCAACAGGATGTGTGCAAGCCAAATCAACATCGTTTGAAGTCTAGCCGAGACCCTCCTGCAAAGCAATAGGGTAAAAAACGTTTGATGGATTCCACAAAAATTTGTCGCCAGTCCGGGTTGAGATAACACTATTGACCGAAGCGATGACCGAAGTGATGATGATCCGCTACAGCTTCGGCCTGCTCGCCGAGCGCGCATGCTCTTCCCAGGCGAGATGGCCCAACACCAAAAGAAGTTTACGATGCTGTTGGTCTGGCTGGTCGAACGTGCCGGCAAGCCAGCTGAACTGGTTCCAGCGCTACGGCGTCACCTCAGAGATCTTTGAACCCGCCTGGGCAGATCTCATCTACACCTTCCGCAAAGTCCTGGGCGAGACCTTCACTCTCGAGATGGAACGTGGTGCCGAAGAAAGCCTGCGCCTTGCCAGCTAGCGCTTACCGCGCAACTGCGCCTGCGAATTCTCAAACGCTTTCTTCGTAATCCCAGCGCGGTATTCGGCCAGCTTCTTGCCGAGTTCTACCGTCTTCGAAACTGGTGCCATGTTCACACCATGAATCGACATCAGGCCTGCCCTGATGCGTTCCTCTGCGCGGATTAACTTCGGATCCTGCACGGCAATCTGCGCCTCGTAATACACGTCGTCGTGAATCCCGTTACGTGTGTGCGCCGGGCGAGTAGTAGACTCCCCCTTCGGCGGGGTCTTGTCGACCTGCACGATGCCCTGAGCCTTGAGAAACTCATAGCTCCATGGATCCTTCGAATAGTAATCCTTCAAATAGTGCACGCGTGCCGGGGAATCTTTCCACTTGAGATTCAGAGCCTTCGCCACTTTTCCCATACCCGCCTGATTGCCCCCGCTATCGCCCAGCAGAATGATGTCACGAAAGCCGTGTGCTTTATAGCTACGGCAGATGTCGGTCAGCAGTGCCTCAAAGGTGGCGGCCTCAACACTGATTGTTCCCGGATAACGCATGTGGCCGGTTGGCGTGGGCTCGATTGCGCCTTCAGGTACAAACTTTACGATGGGCGCAATCAGCGTGTTGCCAATCGATCTTGCGATATAGGGCAGCACAGTCTGTAACACGTAATTATGCTTGCCGCCGGCAACATAGGGGCCATTCTGCTCCATACCGCCCGTGCCAATCAGGATCTTTGTCTTGCCGCCTTTGATCGCATCCCGCATCTCCATCCATGTGAGCTCTTCGGCCCAAAGGCTATCCACTGCAGGGATCGGGCGAGCGGCCTCAAGTGATCCAAGATCTTGAGCGATCAGGCTGAGGCAAAGTAAAGCCGGGTACATGCTTTCAACATTAACGCAGACCTTTTTGTTTGAGATAAGCAATCAAGGCCGCAGGATCATCGGTGATAATCGCGTCAGATTTGGCCTCGATCAATTGATCCCAGATCTTGGCGTCGTTCGCTGTCCAGGGCACCACCTGCATTCCCAGCTTGTGCGCCTTTTCAACTTCAGCCTTGTTCGTCAGCCTGAACTGCGGGCTCACGATGCTGAAGCCAAGCGCATGAGCCTCACTGATGTAATCCCGCTTGATCTGCGCATCCGGCGGCCCGGCTGGATAGAGCGCCGACAAACGCACCTTAGGCGCAATCCCCTTGGCCGCCGTCAGCGTCCGCCAGTCAAAACTCTGCAAGATCAGGCGCGACTCCATCTTGTGCTTGCGCACCTCATCAATCACCAGCTTGGCGAATTCCTCCGGCGTTGGCGTAAGCTCAGGCTTGGCAGGAAAAATCTTCGTCTCGACATTCAGATCCACCTTGGTCTTCTTGGCCAGCGTCAGCACTTCAGCAAAGGTCGGCACCTTGGTTCCTGGCATTGTTTTCTGCTTTGGAAACTCCGTGCTCTGCTTCGACCCGCAATCAAACTCGCGCACTTGCGCCAGCGTCAACTGCCGGATCACATGCGGCAGCCCAGCCGGGCCGCTACAAATCTTCGAGCTCAGTTCCGGATCATGGCTCACGACAAGGATATTGTCCTTAGTCACGGCGAGGTCAAGCTCCAGCGCATCCACCCCCTGAGCCACTGCATATTCAAAGGCTGGAAGCGTATTCTCGGGCATTGCCGCGCGAGCCCCACGGTGACCATGGACGAGGATCTTCTGAGCATGCGCGATTTCGATTGCCATCATGAGTAGAACTGCAAGTTTCATCTGAACACAGGATATACTCGAACTGTTTCAAACCATTGACAGGAGGCTGATTCTTGAATCGAAGGCAGTTCTCGCGGGCCACCGCCATGACCGCGCTCAGCTATTCCCAAATCCTCGGTGCCAACGACCGCGCGATGGTCGGCTATATCGGCCTGGGCAATCGTGGCGATCAGGTTCACGATGGCTTTCTCGAATATGGCGATGCCCGCACCGGGGCGATCTGCGACCTCAAAGCGTCCTATCTCGACCTCGCCGAAAAGAAGGCCAAAGACCACGGCCACGACACACCCAAGCGCTACGCCGACTGGCGCAGGCTGATCGACGACAAGACCCTCGACGCCGTCGTCATCGCTACCCCCGATCACTGGCACGCCCTTATGATGATCGAAGCCTGCAATGCCGGTAAAGACGTCTACTGCGAGAAGCCGCTCAGCCTGACGGTCGTCGAAGGCCGCAAGATGGTCGATGCCGCAGAGCGCAACAAGCGCATCGTACAGGTAGGCATCCAGCGCCGTAGCGCGAAATTTCTTCAGGAAGCCGCCGCCTACGTACAATCAGGGGCTCTCGGCAAGGTAACTCTGGCTCAAGGCTGGCACCTTACCAACGAGTGGCCCACAGGCCTCGGCGCGGCCCCGGAAGGCCCGCCCCCGAGCGAAGCCGAGTGGGACGCCTGGCTTGGCCCCGCCCCCAAGGTGCCCTATAATCGCAACCGCATGTATTACAACTTCCGCTGGTTCTACAACTACTCCGGCGGCCAGATGACCAACTTCGGCGTTCACTACGTAGACATGCTCCGCTGGTGCATCGGCAAAGATTCCCCTAAAGCGATAACGGTCATGGGTGGCAAGTACGCTGTCGACGACAATCGTGAAATCCCCGACACACTGCAGGCGATGTGGGATTACGATGGCGTCATGATGGTCTTCACTCAGATCAATGCCAATTCGGCGCCCGGCAACTCGCAAAAGTCCGAGATGATGATCCGTGGCACCAAAGGCACGATGTACTTGACCCTCCGTGGCTGGGAAGTCATACCTGAGGTGATTAGCGATCAACCGCTGCCGGTACGCAACCCCATTGATCGCTCGAATGACACGCAAAAGAAGCCCGTCATCGAGGCTCGTAAAGCTACCGGCCAGGTCACCAACCATCCGCATGCCCGCAACTTTCTGGATTGCCTGAAGTCCCGGCAGAAGCCAAATTGCGATACGCTTACCGGGCACCTCTCTACCAGCGCCACGCTCATCGCCAACGTCGCCTACAAGACCAAAAGCTATCTCGAATGGGATTCAAAAAACGAGAAGTTCACCAACAACCCAGCCGCCAACCAGATGTTGAGCTACAAATACAGAGCCCCTTATAAACTGCTATGAAACGACGTGAATTCATCGCCGCCTCCGCGGCCCCGCTCCTGATGGCCCAAGCCCCTGCTGCCAGGCCCACCCTATGCCTTTTCTCTAAACATGCTGCCAAGTTGAACTACCAGGAACTTGGCAAGTATGCAAAGCAGGTTGGCTTCGAGGGGATTGATCTGACTGTCCGTGCAGCTGGTCATGTGCTACCTGAAAAGGTCACTGACGACCTTCCAATCGCCGTCGCAATTCTTGAAAATTCCGGCCTAAAAGTACCAATGATCACCACTGGGCTATTGAACCCGAAAGCCCCCGAGACCACGGCCACGCTCCGCAAAATGCAGGAGTTGAAGATTCCCTTCTGGAAGCCCGGCTACTGGCGCTACCAGACGGCCAAAGACGGCACTGTTGATCTCGATCGAAAGATGGTGGAAGTCCAAACCGCCCTCAGCGGCTTCGCGGCACTCTCACGTCTATACGGCGCTTGCTGCGGTATGCACAATCATTCCGGTAGCTATGTTGGGGCACCTGTTTGGGACACCTGGCAGATGATCCAATATATGGACGCCGCCCACATGGGTTACTATTTCGATCCCGCCCATGCCACAGCCGAAGGCGGGGCCTGGACTTGGAACGCTTCCCTTGAACTCGCCCTTCGCCGCCTCAAAATGGTAGCTGTAAAAGACTTCTATTGGGAAAAGAAAAACGGCAAGTGGGCGATGAAGTGGTGTCCGCTCGGGCAGGGAATGGTTGACTGGCCTGCAGTGTTGAAGCGCATGGCACTTGCAAAATTCGCAGGTCCTCTTACTCTGCACGTTGAATACGAAAACCAAGACGAGCTAAAAGCCGTGGCCGAGGATTTTGCCGTGATGAAGAAACTGGCTGTCGCTGCTTACGCCTAGCCCGGATTTCCCACAAATAAATATCAAAAGGCCTCCCGTCGTGGCATAACTAGTTTGTCTAGACTAGCGCTGAGCCCGGCGGACTACTTGCTCTCTAATGCCATTACTGTAGATGAAGCACGTCGACGCAATACAATGAACCCGCCACCAATCAGGCCGAGGGCCCAAGTGGAGGGTTCGGGGACAACAGCGTCGAATATGGGCTCGGTTGAGGAATAGAAAGAAATAGCAGTTGGGATACCCTTGTCCGTAAATTGCCATTCTTCACTACTGCCGCTTGTGTTGGAGTGGGTGGCGGTGAAAATGAAGGTGCTGGCACCGGTGAGGCCGCGTCCATTGAAAATCGACACCGGAACGTAGAAGGCCATGTCTGCTCCATTTCCACTAGGTGTCGGCGTGATAGTCGTGCCAACATTATTGACTTGCAGAGCTTGGGTAGTATTCCAAATATTGACACCGTTCACAGAGATCGTGATGTTGTCGATTTGAATCGGGTAACTGTTAGCGCTGGCGGGTTCCTGAATATCGAGTACAAAAATGAAGTACTTTTGATTGCTGACGATCGTGAAGGGGGCGGTAGAAAAGTTGATCGGAGCACTGGATCCGACTCCATCACCTTTAACCAGGAAGTTCGTGCTGAAGGTGCTCTGAATCGAGGAGTTAGTTGCATTGTAGCCATATACAATTGCAGGCAGCCCGTTGCTGCCAGTGACAAACATGCTGTTGTTATTACCTTGAACAATGACGGTAGCGGAAGCTGGGGAACTCAACAGGGAGATCGCGGCAAAGAGCAGAACTGTGCCCCCAAAAATAGATTTATACATTAGTTGGAATAGTACCATAGCAAAATCAGTACTTAACGCCTAAGTGTGATTATTTTATTTACATCTCCAGAGGCTAAGGTGTTTTACTTTGAATGGTTTACGGTGTAAGGGTATGCAGTACTAAGGTACTAGAGTAAGCTGCCGAAGATATTTGTGAAATTGCCTTCTTCCTGGTGTTTTTGCCTCGGGTCCCTTGGGAGGAGGGACGGCCAAAATGCTGACTTTATTCTGCTGATCCTTAAAATGTTCTTCTCAAGGCAAACTGGGGCACCTTGCCCATCTTCAACGCATTCATCTCGCCGGTTTGAGCTTCACGGCAACGATCAGCCCCTTCGCCCAGCTATTCACCGCGAATCAGGAACAGCAAGAGGTCATACTCGTGTGAGCACAAAAGTGCGCTGGAATAAGATGCATATCTAACGCCAATGTCCGTCAACCACGTCCTTGCCGCCGAAAAGGAGGACGATACGCTGGCTTTGTTCGATTAACGCAACGGCCAAATCGATGTTTTGGTGACCGACGTGATGATGCCTGGGATGGGTGGCCCGGAACTGGTTGCACTCGTGCGCCAACGTTGGCCCGATCTCAGAGTGCTCTACGTCTCCGGCTAGACCGACTCTCCTTGAGGATGGAGGCATCTTTGAAGGTCGGCACTCAGTTTTGGCTCCCTTATCTGCCGAAGTAATCAGCCTTGAAACTGGAACGACTGCTCCTCTAACCGCAGTGCTGCATCTTCATTCCGCTGGCGCGCTCGCTCCAACATCCAATGCCGAGCACGGGAGACAGCTGTGAGGCTAGCGTCGCTTCTGCTGATCGAGATAACAGGTGCAGCAATCCGTACACCGCTTGCACCGCTCGCACAAATGCAGCCCGCAAGTGTCCTTAGTGCAGTAGACGCAGATTTCGATTGAAGTCTCTTTGCAGATGTAACAACGAAAGTTTTTCGAGGGTGCTATGGGTGGTACGGCGGTGGTCATTTTTTCTTGGGCACGACTGGCGCAGGCGGCTTAGGGGGCAGCGGCGAATTCTTCTCTACCCGGCATCGCTGCGCTTCTAATGTCAACACATCCAACTCGCGATCCCGGTTCGCGGCCAGATCGAGCAAATAGCTGCGAAACTGATTCCGCGCAACTGCCGTCTCGACAAACTTCGATTCGATCAAATCCGCCAGTGCCTGCTTTTCATATTTTCGCACTGCTTCCATCACTGACCGTTGCATCGAATCTAGTGAGTCAAACCGAAGAAAGATCTCAAGGGCGATCGCCAGTTTTTCGGGGCTCTGCCGCAAATCGGCGATGGCGAGGGTCAGGCTCTTCAGTTGGGTCTGGATCGATTCAAACTGGCTCAGGTAAGCAACCGCCACTCCCTCGCTTCGCCAGCGGTTTAAATCCACCTTGGATAGTTCAGGGGGGATTGCTTCAAACCGGATTCTGAGCTCTTCCAGTTGTTGACGGGCATTCCACTCAGCAGGAATCCCTTGGGCACAGAGGACACTGCCGATCAAAAAAACTATCGAACGCATTAGAATCCAGGAGGAGGCGGTGGAGGTGCGCTTGGCGGCGGTGCAGGTGCGCCTGTGTCACCAGGCAGTCCAATCGGCACTGTGCTCGGGCCTGCACCAGGGATAGGTGAGGATGTGCCGCCACCGTTCACTCTCGGTTGGTTCAGCCAGATATCAGCCATCATGCGCATCATCTTCTGTAGAACCTGACCACGGTCTAACTGTTTCTGCGCCAGTGGCTGGTTTTTGTAAACACGAAGGTAGTCGCCACCATTTAAAATCTTGGCGTCGCTAAAGGGCATCAGCGCGTGCTGTACAGCAACCTGACCTTCCTCAACCAGCACCAGAGTTTCATCGTCATTTTCAACTGTCACGTCAAAAGTCGTACCGCGTACAGAGATTACAGCCGAGGGAGTCTGAATCCGGTTCGGATTCGGTTTGCCATTCAGCTTCTCAATGTGAACCTTGACGCGACCCACCCACAGATCGAGCAGTTCGCGAAGATTGCCTTGATTGGATCGAAACGTAGCGCGTGAATTCGGGAAGATTTCGAAGATGCTGCCATCCGGAACCTGAATTTTGGCGTACCCATCAAGTCCGGTCAGGATTTCCTGCTTCGGGTTAACGAGGTCGCCAACATTGAGTGCCCACGGAACTTCATCCTTCAACACTTGAACTTGGCCCTGCGCATGCAGCACTTTGCCTGTAGATCCTGGGGCCACCGGCATCATAATTTGCGCCGTTGACACAAGACTACAGGCCATGGCGACTGCCATAGCGACCAAGCCGGACTGGAATGGAGTTCTCAGCACTACTTAAGTTCCAATGCTAACACCAAAAATACAGAGCAATTCAACATCCGCAATCGAGACTAGAGAAACCTTTATAGAAATCTCTCGTTCTTTCAACAGTTCGGCAGAAATCTTGCCGATCTTAATACCCGTGGGGCGTTTACAATGAAGAAGCCTATGTGTCGATTGGACACAATCCTTCGAGTCGTTTTGACCACGCTTGGCCTTTTCTGCCTTGCTACCCCGATCCTCGCCCAGACATATGAATTTGCCCTTTCCTGGCGAGTCATAGGCACAACCGTTGTTTATAACTCCCGTGCTGGCTTTTCCGGTGCCCCGCTTTCAGGCGTCTGGTTCGGTGCCGACGGTGCCAGCCTGGAGATTCAACTCCCCAGCGGCAAATCCTTCCGCACCGAAGACTTCGAAAATTGGGCCCCAATCGCTAAGGCAGGTGCCCGTGCTGCTGTATCGGCAAAGGTGGCCGACAGCCTGCCCGAACCCGGTGCACGAGTTTTCGCGGCCTCCGGCAATGCCTACCGTGCCTATGCCGCCGGTCAATGGCTCTGGCGCAGCGACGATTCCGGCAAGCACTGGGTCAATGTCGTGGCCTCTGGCGATACCCGGCTGATTGGCGAAAACGTACGCGCCCTGGCAGTTTCCCCGACAGATCCAGACCGTCTGGCTGTGGTCACCGACGAAGGCCTCTGGCTCTCTGTAGACGGTGGTGCCGCTTGGGTGAGCCTCAACACTGGGCTGCCGAATCTGCAACTCTCCCGTCTCCTCGCTGCGCCCCTCGGTGGCCGTGGCTTGCTGGCAGAATGGAAGAACGGGGAGATTGTAGAGTGGATGCCCGGCGCCAAAGCCGCCTGGATTGCCCGTGGCCTCACTGCCCCCAAACGCAATGGCTTGCGCTGGATCGATGCTGCCCGCCCTGAACTTCAACTCGAAGTCAGAAAAACCGACCGAAGCCGGTTGCAGCGCACCTTGAACGCCGGCCGGCAGTGGGACGATCTCACCAGCGATCTCCCGGCTCAGGAAATTTTCGGCCTCACCGCCGATCGCGCCAGCGGCGCAATCTATCTCGCTACCGAGCGCGGCGTTTTCTACACTCTCAATAACCTCGAAGCCGCCTCGGGCCCCACGAGTTGGATCCGCCTTGGCGGCAACTTGCCCCGCGAAGCGGCTATCGACGTCCTGCTGAATGAAGGCGGCAACTTCCTCTATGTCTCGGTTGCCGGAG
>JBKJUN010000988.1:0-13225 GCA_046590555.1 Bryobacter sp.
ACTGGCTCTTTTCGGTGCCCGCGTCTTTTTGCGCCAGGAAACCATCGAAGGTTTCAAGATCCTGCAGGTTATAACCAAAGCGGGATTCAGCGGTCCACGAAGCCCGTCCCGTCACAAAGCTCGCGGTGCCGCGTTCCTGAAAGCCATGGAACTCAGTATCGTTGCCGATGTAGTACATCGGCTCGACGCGATAAGGACGGCCATGGGTCCAAGTGAGCGCGAGGTTACTGTAATTGGAAAGGCGGAAGTCCCCTTTAGTGACAATGTGATTGTCGTGGGACCGGGCGGTGCGGGCGTCCTGGTAGAAGCCAACATCAGCGGTGGCAGCGTAGGGTTGATTGGGCAGAGGGATGGTATCGAGGGCGGTCTTAAATGCGGGATTGGCGCGAAGCATCTCGTCCCGGAGGCGTGGTGTGGGCGAGTTGCCGCTGACTGGCGGTGAACTGACCTCGCGATAGCCTTCGTAAGTTGTGAAGAAAAAGATTTTGTCCCGCACGACGTGACCGCCAGCAGAGGCACCGAACTGGTTGTAGGTGAGGGGCGCTCTGCTGGACAGAAACTGATTGCGGGCGTTGAGGCTGCGGCTCTGAAAGTTTTCAAACAGAGAGCCGTGGAAGGCATTGGAGCCGGACTTGGTAATGAGGTTGACGTTGCCGGCGAGGGCGCTGCTGTATTCGGCGGGGATGATGCCTTTGACCACCTGGACTTCCTGAATAGCCTCAATGCTGATCATGTCGATGTAGTTGAAGTTAGTAAATAGAGCGCCGGCGCGGCCCTCCGAGTTGCCGTTGGCATCGGTGCCATCGACGGTAAACGTGGTACCAGAGCGCCCCAGTCCGTTGAGGCGAACGCCCCCGTCCCGGTTGCCGTGGCCCGGACCGCCACCGGAGTTGCTGACTGTAATGCCGGTGCCGAGGCTTAGGAGGTTCGTATAGTTGCGTCGGGCCAGGGGGAGACCGGCAACCTGAGTGCTCGTCATACTTTCACGCTGTTCGGCGTTGACGGCATTCACCTGGGGGGTGCGGCTTTCGACGGTGATCGTGTCGCCAACAGCGCCAACGGCCATCTCAAAGGTACGGCGAACTGTCTGACCGGCGGTTAGCACGGTTTCAGTGGCGGCGTAGGTCTTGAAGCCGGGCATCTCGATGCGGATAGTGTAACTGCCGACGCGGAGAAAGTCGAAGGTAAACTCACCGGCGTCGTCAACGGGCTTCTTCGTAACCGCAGCAGTTCCTGCATGAATGAAGGTGACTGCCGCCCCGACCAGGCGGGCACCGGAGGAATCAGTCACGATGCCGTGGAAAGTAGCTGTGGTGACCTGGGCGAGGGATTGGCACGCGGTTAGCAAGAACAGATAACAAAGAGCGGTTCGATTCATGTTAGTGGCCTCGGGGATAAGTTTTAGCGTCGAAAGGGGTTTCCAGTAGCTGGTCCGAATGCTGCGCTACCAGTGGGTATAAGACAACTTCGAGAATGGCCTTTTCAAGGGCGGGAGCGGGGTCGAAGTTGTCCCTGCCCACACCTTTGCGGAGGTGACTTGAGAATTGGTAGCAGCACTAATCCATAAAAGCGCTGTCCACATCCAACTGGACTTAAAATTGTTCATTTAGAATTCTCGTTACGGCTTTGCATAAGCATACGTGCACGTCTAGTTGCAAGCAAGCTTTGAACGGTTCGGAACGGTTCGGGATTTACCAACTCAGCGGGGCGTTTAGCTGAATGTTAAGGGCAACAGCGGTATTTTTGAGTAAGTCCCGAATAAAGCATCGTTGAGATGAGCGTCAGGGTGGCTGGTGAGTGGAGGGCCTGATGGAGGGCGCGGATGGCGGCCGTGGTGGACTTGCCCCACTGGCAGGTGCAATTGACGATGATGCGGTTTTGAGGCGTGTCGAGGATCTGGGCCTGTGCGGGGTCTGGGGTGAATTGCAGGCGGCCTATCGCCCATTCTGAAGGAGTGTTGTAAGTTAGAGCAGTTTGTTGTGATCGATAGAGATCTGTTCTGAACTTATCGATTGCAGGGTGGGAAGCGTAGACTGCTTTTTGTTTTGTTGACCTGTTGTCACCTCGGCTATAGATTGTGCGCGGGGTGGGGAGAGGGTTTGGAGGGAGACTGGGGGAGAGGTTGGGCTCAGTAGTTTGTTTATCAGGCTTTTGAGTAAGCGAAATTTATTTTCTGTTTACGTGAACGTTGGTTGGGGAGCCCGATTGCATCTGGGCTCCCCTATTGCGGTTGCGGGAGGTTAAAAGCTGAAACGCATATTCAGTTGCACTACGCGGGCACCGGCGGTGTTCAGTAGTTGTCCAAAAAACGCATCATTCAAGCTGGTGCGAAGGCCAGTCAGATTGGTGTGGTTTAAGGAATTGAACATGTCGGCCCGAAACTGGATCTTTGATCGCTCTGTAATTGACACGCTTTTGCCGATGGAGAAATCCAGGTTCACGGAGCCTGGAGTACGAATTGCACCGTTACCCACATTGCCCGGACGAATGGGGGCCCTTGATACGCTGCCCAGCGGGATCAAGGTGAAAGATGATCGATTCAGGTATTGCAGTGTCTTCCGATAATCATCAAAATACACTTGCCCGCCATTGTAATCGGGCCGGTTGATGGGCAGGGCTCCGGCCTGCGAAAGTGTAACGGGTTCGCCGGTGCGGGCCTGGAAGATGCCAGAAATCTGCCAACCTCCAAATACAGATTTCGCCAGCCGACCCAAGCCCAAAGCTTGCGGTAGTTCGTAAACCCACTCTGCGTTGAAGTAACTCTTGATGTCGCCGGTGTTTGGGCCGCGATCAGCCCGGGGATTTAGAAAATCCTGTGTGCGGGCATCGCCGTCGCCCTGATAATAGGCTCCAATGTCGCCACCGGCGGTGGAAAGACCTTTGCCCCAAGTGTAGTTAACGCTGCCGGTAAGACCGCGCGAGAATCGCTTGCGGAGAGAAGTCTGCCAGGAGGTGAAAACGGACTGTTGCGTGTTGTCGACGTAGTAATTTACGTTGAGTTTGGGATTGGGCCTGAGGCCGGTGACGCGGTCGAGATTGTTGGCCCAGCGGTGCATCAAAAACTTGACTCCGCGAGTAGCGACAAAGCCTGATTCCAGAGCAAGGGTAGAGGTAATCGCACGCTGGAAACCAAGGTTGATGTGCATGCTGTAGGGGTTCTGCAACTGAGGGTTGTAGATGGAAAAGATATTCGTGAGCCCGTTGGCAGCAGAGTCTTTGTCGAGGGCTACTGCGATGTCATCGTTATAGGATCCCCATTTCAGGCCCAGCCGCTGTGAGTCGGCCCGGCTAAAGCGAATGCGAAACGGAGTGTTCGGCCCTGGCTGGACGGCAGCCTGAAGAGCACCGGTGACCTGGCTGCTGAAAAGGATGCCGAAGCCGCCGCGAATTGCCATCTTGCCATCGCTCTTTGGATCGTAGCTGAAACCGATGCGCGGCCCAAGGTTGGCCCAGCGATCGGCCTCAACGGGATTGTTACGATCGCGGACCTTGCCTACCTCAAAGGTGACAGGGTTGAGCAGTCCATCGGGATTGTAAAGGCCTGTGTCTTTAGCCGTCTCCTTAGCTTTTGGGACGAAGTTGCCGAAGGAGTCATAGCGCAGGCCGATGTTTATCGTGAGGTTACGGCGAATGCGCCAGTCGTCCTGAAGGAA
Organism: Bryobacter sp.; assembly: GCA_046590555.1. Classification (GTDB taxonomy): domain Bacteria; phylum Acidobacteriota; class Terriglobia; order Bryobacterales; family Bryobacteraceae; genus Bryobacter. The sequence continues at coordinate 3,654 of JBKJUN010000988.1, forward strand.
AAATCCAAGACTCTTCTGGACACCACGAAATTCACCATTGCCGAAAACGGGCGCGACCTCGGTAGGGATATTGGCGATCAAATCTGCACGGCTGGTGTAGTTGATTACCGGTGCTTCCGGATTTGTCTTCTGGCAACAATCACTGCGGTAGCTGAAACCAAATTTGATTCCATGCTTGCCGCGCTGGAGCGCGATTTTTTCATCGAAGTTGATGGTGCGCCCCTCGAGGTTGTAGTACTCATGATCGGGAGAGCTCCAGCCGAGGTTTGTGGCGATGCGGGCGACTCTTCGTCCGAAGGGCAAAACTTCCGTTTTGTTCAACGGATCTTTCTGTTCAAAGAAGAAGCGGTCAAAACGGCCGGTATCGGCGAGATTGTAGCCGAAGCGGCTCTCTGAGGTCCAACTGCTGCCGCCAGTGGTATAGGCTACTGTGCCACGTTCGTTCCAAACCTTAAAATCGCGATCATTGGCGCCATTGATGTAACTACGGGGTACAAGCTGGTAGGGCCTGCCACGACTGTAGGAAAAAGCAAAATTGCTTGTAGGTCCTACACGCAAATCGGTACGCAGATCGACGTGATTGTCGTTGCGAATCGAACCGGCGGCGGCGCGGTAGAGACCCACATCAGCGGTGGCTGCATAGGGCTCAGTGGGTAAGGGGATGAAGTCGAGCAGAAGTTTATAAGAGGGTACGCCGGCCAGCATATCGTTACGCAATCGCGGCGTGGGTACATTGTCCTGAACTACGGAGAAGGAGCGGTCGCGGTAGCCTTCGTAGACTCCGAAAACGAAGAGTTTATTCTTGATCAGTGCGCCGCCTACGGAGCCGCCGAACTGATTGAAAGTTGCACCGGGCTTAGTGGCGAGTCTTTGGTTGCGGGCATTGAGTTCTTCGGCTTGAAAATTCTCGAAGAGGCTGCCATGCCATGTGTTGGTGCCCGAGCGGCTCAACAGGTTCACCTGGCCGCCGACGATGTTGCCGTATTCGGCCGAAGGTACGCCTTTAACCGTGTCTACTTCCTGGATCGCCTCGATACTCATGATGTCGATGAGATTGGGCCTGCCAAAGCCGGAGGAAGCACGTCCTTCGGGATTGCCACCGGCGTCGGTGCCGTCAACGGAGAATGCTACACCGTTCTTTCCAATGCCATTCATGCGGACGCTATCACCGGTTGAGATAACGCCTGTACCCAGGCTCAACAAGTTGGCGAAATTACGCCGGGCGAGGGGAAGTTCTCGAATCTTGACGGCCTCGAATGAGTTGATTTGTTCGGAGGAAACAGTGTTGATGAGTGGCACATTGGCATCGACCTGAATGGTTTCAGTCGCTAAACCGACTTCCAGCGTGATCGAATTCCGGATCTGTAGTCCGGCGGTTAATTCCAATCCGGTGGACTCCTGTCGCTTAAAACCTTTTGCTTCTGCGCGCAGAGTATAAGTGCCTACTCGCAAGAAGGTAAATGCGGCTTCTCCCTGGCCGTCGGTAAGCTTTTCATTTGTAGTACCGGTTCCGTCATGAACCAGGATTACTCTGGCGGCAGGGATTGCCCCACCTGAGCCGTCTGTGACGGTGGCGTAGAAAGTGGCCGTTGTGACCTGCCCCCAAACTACACTTGCGCAAAAAAACGCTGCCAATTGGAAAAGTTGCTGGACTGATTTCATAAGACTCCTCTTAAAGATTCGACCACTATATCCGCAACGACCATCGTGAGCAAGAAGAGAACTGTTCCGAACCGTCTTGTTACGCGGCTAAAGGATCCGGATTGCTATCAGAGAGGTTTTCGTGGGCACCTTATCGTGAACCTCGGCCTTGAGGACTGCCTGGAAGCGCCAGGGTCCGGAATGTTGAGGCCTGGCTTTGCGGAAGCGGCTGAGCAAATCGGAAAGAGAAGTTTCAGAACACAAGTATTCGGCCGCCGCCTGTGTTGCCTGCGCGTTTAGACCACTGATCAGGAGTACCTGCTGATTCGGTGCAATGCCAGGAAGCATGGAGATGAGTGCGTACTCCTGGTCTCCGTCACGTTCTTCGGAACCATAGTCGATCACATATTCAGCCTGCTCTCCGGTAAGAGGTCGGGTGTTCAAGATTGCTCTCTGACGGTTTCCCGCGCTGCGCTTGAGTTGAAATGGAGACTTCTGCAGTAACGGGTCCAGCCACTGGTTGCTTTCGTTGTTACCAAGCAAAATGAGATCGTCACCGCCCAAATCTTCCCAACTCACAAAACGGCTCTGGGTTGTCCGGAGAGGGATGTTGAGACGGGTGAATAGAGACGCAATACGGACGCCGGCCACCGCTTCTCCCACCTTCGTCTGATTTACCGCTGGGGTGAGATAAAAGAAGCCTCCCGGGGGTGTTCGGAAAACTTCGTGGAAAGCTTGTTCCTGATCCGGGTGAGCACGCATTCGTTTTGGGATGGTGTTGGGAGGAAGCTGCTGATCAAAATGCTTGATCACGGCCGTCATCGGACTGCTGAAACACATTGCAGTTCTGCGGCCCTGTTGAATCCAGGGGCCCCAGAACTCGAGGGTGGCTGGTTCGGTGCTACGCGCCACTGCTTTGGCGCCGAATTGTACTCCCAGGAAATAGCCTGCAATGAGGAGAGTAAGCGCGGCTAATGTGCCCACGCTCAAGGCAAAGTATCTGGATCCCCCGAGACGAGTACCCGTGAAGGCGTCCTTATTCAGACCTGAATCGGCAATTGAGGGAACCGGGATTGGACTGGGGCTTTCCTGAATGCGGCGGAAGGATGGTACATAGCGACCGATGGGCAGCTCAATTCGAAGGGCGTGAGTGCTGCCCTCGCCGGAATAGAACTCCTGCAACTTTTGGCGCAGGGTGTGTGCCTGTCGACGGACGACAGAGTCTTCACTGGGAGAGTAGTCGGGACCGCGCAAGAATACTTCTGCGCCAATCAAATATTCGTTGATCTTATTGGATTCCCCACGAATCGTCAGGTCGCAGATGAACCTCAGAAATTTCTGTAGCTTCTCAGAGCGCTCGAATTGAGGACTGCGAAGGACGGATTGAATTTCCGCTTCAAATTCATCTGCGATTAAATCTGCCGGATCGATTATGGATGTCGGGTGCGTCGAGTACTGCATGGCTCCTGTACGACCCTGAGTCTATATCAAACGAGAATGAAATAATTTGATCTATTCTGACTATTTCATTTTAGTAATGTTCCCTGCCGCGAACTGTTTCGAACCGTCTCGCCATTGACAGAACATGGGGGGAGAACGATAGGGTATATGTAAATGATGCCTTCTCCTTCACCCGTGGGATCCATTTCTTTTACCCGTCCGCTCGAAGGAGCCTACGGAGAGATATTGTCAGCTGAGGCTGTACGTTTTCTTGCAGAGCTATCCACCCGCTTCAACAGCAGGCGCGAGGAATTGCTGGCAAAGAGAGCGCAACGATGGGAAGAATTGCGGGCGGGTGTGCTGCCGTCCTTCCTGCCTGAAACACAAGCTATTCGAGAGGGGACATGGACGGTTGCCCCGATTCCTGCCGCATTGCAGGACCGCCGGGTGGAAATCACCGGCCCCGTAGAGCGCAAAATGGTGATCAATGCGATGAATTCGGGTGCGTCCGTTTTTATGGCGGATTTCGAAGATGCGAATTCGCCAACCTGGAACAACAATCTGCAGGGGCAAATCAACATGCGAGATGCCGTCGCCGGGACGATTGCCTTTACCAGTCCTGAGGGGAAACAGTACAAGCTGAACGCAACCACTGCCGTGCCGATGGTTCGTCCGAGAGGCTGGCATCTGGTGGAAAAGCACATGCTGATCGATGGTCAGCCTATTTCCGCTTCTCTGTTCGACTTTGGTCTTTATTTTTTCCACAACGCAGCAGTTTCCCTGAGCCGGGGACGTGGGCCTTATTTCTACCTTCCCAAAATGGAGAGCCACCTTGAAGCGCGGCTTTGGAACGATGTTTTTGTTTTTGCGCAAGAGTATTGCGGTGTAGCTCAGGGTTCTATCCGGGCCACGGTTCTGGTGGAAACGATCCTTGCCTCATTTGAAATGGATGAAATCTTATACGAGCTGCGCGACCATTCTGCGGGGTTGAATTGCGGACGTTGGGATTATATTTTTAGCTACATAAAGAAGCTTGGCCACCGCAGCGACAAGATTTTGCCTGATCGTTCTCAGGTAACGATGACGAAGGCTTTTCTGAAAGCTTACGTTGACCTTCTCATTCAGACCTGCCATAAGCGGGAGATCCATGCAATGGGCGGAATGGCCGCGCAGATTCCCATCAAGAATGACCCTGTGGCCAATGATCAGGCTCTTGAGCGTGTCCGCCAGGATAAGTTGCGTGAGGTGCTGGCCGGGCATGACGGAACCTGGGTGGCTCATCCGGGTCTGATCCCTGTGGCCAAAGCTGTATTTGACGAGTTTATGCCGTCTGCCAATCAGATCGAAAAGAAGCGGGAAGACGTCGCGGTAAGCGCTGCCGATTTGCTTGAGCCTGTATTGGGCGAGGTGACCGCGGCTGGATTGCAAATGAATGTCGACGTTGGAATCCAATATCTGGAAGCATGGCTAAACGGGAATGGCTGTGTGCCTATCTACAACCTGATGGAGGACGCGGCAACAGCTGAAATCTCCCGTTCGCAGGTTTGGCAGTGGGTGAAACACGGCGTGGTGTTAACAGACGGGCGCAAAGTTGACGCGGCTTTGGTACGCGAAGCAATCAATCACGAACTGGCAGCCAAGCCGGGCACGCCTAACAAGCGGCGAGCTGCCGATATTTTTGAAGACATGATGACCCGCGATGACTTTCAGGAGTTTCTGACAACAGCTGCTTACCAGCACATCGATTAGGAATTGCAACTTATGCTCAGGCAATACGCTTCATTTCTCTTGTTTGTAGTCGCGTCTCACGCCGCCGTGGTTCGATTTGATATCGAGATGCGGCGAGACATCCTCGGCGGACAATCCTTTGGAAAGAGTGGAGGTTACGAGCTGATCCGCGGGAGGGCGTATTTCGCGGTGGACCCGCAATCGCCCCGCAACAAAGGTATAACTGACATCCAGGTCGCCCCCACTAACGCAAACGGGAAAGTGGAGTATTCAGCCGATATCGTTTTGCTTCGTCCCAAAAATCCCAACATGGGCAACGGCACTCTTTTGGTTGAGGCTCCCAATCGGGGAGGGATGGGTGCACTTTCTATGTACAACCGCGCAAAGGCGTCACCGAACCCGGTGGATCCAGAGCATTTTGGCGATGGGTATCTGATGAGGGAAGGCTATTCGATCGCGTGGATCGGATGGCAGCATGACGTACCAGAACGCAAAGATATTATTGGCGTTCAGGTTCCGAGGGCAGTTGGCCAGGAGGGCCTGGTTCGCGGAGAAATCACTCCATCGACACCGATTCAACGATTTTCGCTCGGGGATGGAGGGCACCGCCCTTACACAGTAAGCTCTCTGGAGAGTCTGGTTCTGACGGTGCGCGATGGCATTTACGGCAAACGTTCGGTGCTCTCCGCTAGTGAGTGGCGCCTTGAAAATACCGATATTCTGCTAAGCAAGCCTGCCACGGTGGGACGGATCTACGAATTTGTATATAAAAGCAAAGATCCTGCGGTGGCCGGGCTAGGACTTGCTGCCTTGCGAGATTTCGTTTCAGAGTGGAAGTATGGTGACCGGGGTGTTCTCGGGGAGTCCGGGAATCGGGAAGGCCGGTTCTCAATCGGCGTCGGCACCTCGCAAAGTGCGATGGCCCTGAAAGCGATGCTGTATGAAGGGTTCAACGCGGACGAGAATGGCCGTAAAGTTTTCGATGGTCTGCAGCCCCACGTGGCAGGCGGACGCCGCGCCACCTTTGAGCGGTTTACCCAACCTAGCCGCACTTCCGGACCTTACCGGAATGCAAGCTTATCCACAACCGATCAGTTTCCGTATTCCGATGCGGAGGACACAGAGCCGGTGACCAGGCGGAAAGACAGTATATTGGCCAAGGCCATATTGGCAGGAGTGGTGCCAAAAATCATCTACACCAATTCGAGTTATGAGTATTGGGGGTCAGCAGGATCTTTGGTGCACACGAGCCTGGATGGCAAGCGCGATTTGGCCCTCCCGGAATCTACGCGAGTTTACCTTTTGGCCGGCGGCCAGCATGGACCAGCGGCGTTTCCCCCACGACGAGGTGACGGAGTAAATCTGGCGAACTGGAACGATTACAGATGGGCTGTGCGCGCTACCCTCAGGAATTTGAGGGAATGGGTAGTGAACGGTACGGAACCGCCGCCGTCGATGTACCCCAAAGTTTCCAGTGGCAATTTGGTGAAGGGCAATCCAGTGGCTTACGCCGTGCAATATCTGGATTTTGGTCCTGGATACTCGAGCCGTGGAATCTCTGCAAACCAGCCACCTCGAGTGGGCGCATCTTATATGGTGCTGGTTCCCAAACCTGATATTAATGGCATGGACAGCGTGGGCATCAAGATGCCTTGGGTTTCCGTGCCTCTTGGCGCGTTCACGGGATGGAATTTTCGTACTGCGGCCATTGGTGCGGCTGGCGCGTTGCTCGCGAACACCGGCTCGTATTTGCCCTTTCCCCAAGAGAAGATAAAGGGTCAATTCAAGGGACGTGCCGACTATTTAAGCCGAATCGAAGAGGCTGCACGCCTGATGATTCAGCAACGCTTGCTACTTGAGGAAGATTTTCACGACGTAGTGCAAATCGGTGGACGAAGCTGGGACTGGACTTTAAGCCTGCAAGCCGGGCAATAAGACCGATCACGCCGTTACGAACAGTTCGAACATGGCATCTTTTCACTTGCAGATATAAAATAGCGGCAATGCGAAGTGTTTTTATTTTCGTGGCCGGCAGTCTGGTGCTTTCAGGACAGACGCCGCCTGCGCAGGCCGTGCTTGATAAATACTGCGTGTCCTGCCATAACGACAGAGTTAAAGCCGCTGGAGTCTCCCTAAAACCCACAGCCGCAAAAACGCCTGCCGATAATCCGGCCTTGTGGGAAAAGGTAGTTCAAAAACTGAGCCACCGGCATATGCCCCCCATCGGGCTGCCTCGTCCCGACGAACAATCCTACAACTCGACGATATCTTCTTTGACTGAGGTACTCGACCTGGCAGCCTCAAGCCGGCCGAATGCAGGGCGGACTGGAGCCTTCCGGCGTCTCAATCGCGTCGAATACCAAAATGCGATACGCGACATTCTCGCCGTTGACTACAACGTTGCATCGCTGCTGCCAGCCGATGAATCCAGCCATGGTTTTGACAATGTGACGGTTGAAAATCTTTCCCCCACTTTGCTCGAGCGCTATCTGATTGCCGCTCAAAAAATCAGCCGCCTCGCGATTGGCAGCCCTGTCAAAAAGCCCAGTTCAGACCTGATCCTGATTGCTCCAGACTTAACGCAGGAAGAACATATTGAGGGCTTGCCATTCGGCACGCGGGGGGGAAGCGTTCATTCATACCATTTCCCAGTCGATGGTAATTACCAAATCCAACTGCGGCTCAGCCGTGATCGAAACGAACATGTCGAAGGTCTGGATAGCGTCCATCGGGTGGAGTTGACATTAGACGGAGTGCGAGCTGGTCTTTTCACGGTGACTCCTCCGCCGCAGGGATCTGATCACCAGAACGTAGATAAGGATCTGAATGTCAGAATCCCAATGACTGCCGGCCCACACCGTATCGGGGTCTCATTCCCCAGAAGAACTTCTGCACTTCTGGAAACTGAGCGCCAACCATACCAGGCTCACTTCAACATGGACCGGCATCCGCGCGTTCAACCGGCTCTGTATTCCATCGCTGTTCTTGGGCCATTCGAATCCATTGGCACAGGCGAATCGCCTAGTCGCAGCCGCATCTTCGTTTGCCGGCCCACAAAGGAAGCCGAGGAAGAAGCCTGTGCGACCAAGATCCTTACAAAGCTGCTGCGCCGGGCCTATCGCCGTCCCGTGACCGCTGCGGATCTTCAGGCACCAATCAATTTTTTCCGGCAGGGGCGCGAAGGAGCCGGATTCGATAATGGCATTGAAATGGCGCTCCGCGCCCTTCTGGTAAATCCTCAATTCATTTTTCGCATCGAGAAGGATCCGCCAACGGCTGCCCGCGGATCGGCGTATCAAATCAGTGGTGTGGAATTGGCCTCGCGACTTTCTTTTTTCCTCTGGAGTACAGTTCCCGACGATCAGTTGCTCAATCTTGCATCCAGTGGAAAGCTGCGAGATCCTGCGGTGATCGACCAGCAAATCCGCCGCATGCTAGCCGATCCGCGGGCAAATGCTCTGGTCGGAAATTTTGCCACACAGTGGCTCTATCTGCGCAATTTGGCTTCGACAACTCCAGATCCCCGGCTCTTCCCGGATTTCGATGAAAACCTCCGGCAGTCCATGCAGAAGGAGACAGAACTCTTTTTCGAAAGCGTGTTACGCGAAGACCGGAATGTACTGGATTTGCTGCGTGCCGATTATACGTTCCTCAACGAACGGCTTGCTCGCCATTACGGAATTCCGAATGTTTACGGCAGCAGATTCCGGAGGGTCAATCTTGCCGGCAACCCTGCGCGGGGTGGCCTGCTGCGGCAAGCCAGCATTCTCACCGTAACATCCTATTCGACCCGGACATCTCCGGTGCTTCGCGGCAAATGGATCCTCGGTAATATTCTGGGTACACCGCCAGCCCCTCCTCCGCCCGCTGTTCCCCAATTGAAGGAAGCGGGCACCCAGGGTATCGGCAAAATGCTATCCATGCGAGAGCGTGTGGCGGAGCATCGGGCAAATCCCGTTTGTGCGAGTTGCCACAACCTGATGGATCCAATTGGCTTCGCATTTGAAAATTACGATGCCGTTGGGCGCTGGCGAAACGTCGATGCGGGGGTGCCCGTCGACCCCTCGGGAATGCTTCCCGACGGCAGCAAATTCTCTGACTCGTCAGGACTGCAAAAGGCCCTGTTACAGCGCCCGGAGTTATTCGTCTCAGCCCTTACTGAAAAGCTTTTGATCTACGCTCTCGGCCGAGGCATCGAGCCATCGGACGCACCTGCAATTCGCAAGATTGTTCGCGAAGCCAGTCGAAACGATTACTCGCTGTCATCGCTCATTCTAGGCATCACCACCAGCACCCCATTCACCATGAGGAATTCACTATGATCATTTCGAAGAAATTTTTAGACCGCAGAACAGCCTTGCGAGGTTTGGGTGCAGGGTTGGCCCTCCCCCTCCTGGATGCAATGGTGCCGGCCATGACCGCACTGGCAGCCACACCGGCCAATCCGGTGCGCCGTTTGGGATTTGTCTATATCCCCATGGGTGCGACGATTGCCCAATGGACACCGCCCGAGTTGGGAAAGATGACCAGGCTATCCCCAACCCTGAATTCACTGACACCTTTTCTGGATCAGCTTACGGTCATAAGTAACCTCGAACTGAAAAACGCATATTCACCGGGCAACCACGCCACCGCCAATTGTTCCTTTCTAAGTGCTGCCAAAGCGAAGCTGACCGAAGGCACAGATTACGAACTCGCAACCACAGTTGATCAGATTGCAGCGCAAAAGATCGGCAAGGATTCACCGCTGCCCTCGATGGAGC
>JBKJUN010000148.1:0-7315 GCA_046590555.1 Bryobacter sp.
GGGAGGCGGTTGCCACCGGTGCTGTCGACGACGTGCTTCCCCTTGGCAGCATAGCCGGGCATCTACTCAATCTGCTCGGCCAGGCCAAACCCTCATGAAATTGCTGGCCAGCGAGCACGCACTTGTCTTTGACTACATATATTCAATTTCGGCGATCGTTCTCGAAGCAAGCAAAGATTATTTGGTAGAAGCTCGCCTGTCTGCCTTAGCCGAAGGCAGCGGCTGCGCTTCATTTGCCGATTTGATTCGCAAAGCTAAAGCGGATAGCTCCGGTGCACTCAAACGCAAAATCATCGACGGCATCACGACCGGCGAGACTCTCTTCTTTCGTGACACTAGCCCCTTTGATCTGCTCCGCCACAAACTCATCCCGGAACTTTTAGACCGGCAGGCTCGCAGCACGCTTAAGCCTCCCATCCGGATCTGGAGTGCTGCCTGTTCCACCGGGCAAGAGCTCTACAGCATCGCGATCCTCTTGCGCGAAATGCTCGGTGACCCCCACCGTCACAACCTCCGCTTGGTCGGCACCGATCTCTCCGACGAGGCTGTCGCCAGGTCCAGTGCCGGCTACTACAACTCAATCGAGATGGGTCGTGGTCTCAGTGACTCCTTGCGTGCCCAGCACTTTATCGCCGATCTAAAGGGCTGGAAGATTCGTGACGAATTGCGTGCTCTCACCAGTTTTCGGCGGCTCAATCTTATGGAGGACTTATCCAACATGGGCAAGTTTGACATCATTTTTTGCCGCAATGTCGCTATCTATTTCAATGACAAGGACAAATTTTCGCTCTTTCAGCGACTCTCCCAGCGGCTTGAATCACATGGATCTCTCATTATCGGCTCGATGGAGAGCCTTGGGAATTCCTGCCCTCAAGTCGAATCCAAGCGACACCTCCGCGCTGTCTACTATCAACTCCAGGAAGGCAAGGCCCAGGCGGCCTGAATCACAATCTAATGCCCAATTCAAACCTCGCTCTTCGCCCTGTTCTTTTTGTCGGCAAATCCAACTTCGACCATGGAATTCTCGACCAACTCAACGCTTACTGCCAGCCAGATCCACGTTGGGTTGAAGGTGCTCCGCAAGCCCTTTCCGCACTCGGTGAGCAGGATTGGAGCCTTTGCCTGATTCATCTCGACCCCGACCCCCATGCCGCACTAGCCGCTGCTTCGGTAATCGTAAAGAACTCCGCAATACTGGCCCGGCTTACTCCACCCTGCATCGGAACCACTACTTCTGGGGGCAAAACTATGGATCCATTGCGCAGCGCCGTCGGTCTCGATGCAATCATTAGCCTGCCTTGCGACACGCAGATCTGGGCGTCCTGGCTTTTGGATCCCGTCTCCTTCGATTCCGATGACTTGATTGATCGAATGATGGGCAATGAGATTCTGGCCAAGCGTGTCGTTGGGGTATTCCTTGAGGATGCGCCGCGTCAGTTGATGGCTCTTCATGATGCCCTCATCCGGCAAGATAATGCGTCTGGTAGCCGAATTGCACATTCACTTCGGGGTGCCGCAGCCAACGCAGGCGGGGATGCGCTAGTTTCTCTAGCTAAGGGAATAGAAAACGCCTCAAGCGTTGGGAATTTTGAAGAAGTAGAGCAAATGCTTCCAAAGCTGGAAGAACAATTTGCCCGATTGAGGCCAGTCCTCGAACGATTCTGCCGTTAAACTACTTGCTGCCAAGCAGGTAGGTGGGCGTCACGCCTTCCATGGTCGAGAATCCTACGTTGGCCGCAGTCAGATGTGCTGTGCATGATTTCACCTCGCCAAGGAACATGTGCGGGTGAACGTCCACCTGCATCTCGCGCATTTCCATCGACCCATAAAACAGCACCGGGAACATCGCTGTTACCGGTTCCACTCGGTCCTGCACCACATAACGCTCCCGTAACGCCTGCTTGAGGGCTCTATCCCAAGCTCCTTGTTCCGTATTTGGCCCGTCAAAAACAGGCAAGGCACCGGTGGAATCATTCGGCACTAGAACGAGCGAGTCCTTATTGGCCGAAACGAATTCTGGAAGATCAATCGTCTCCCCTGCCCGTTGTGTCTTGGCAGAGCTTACGATTCGGGTCCAGGGAATGAAGTTCGCGATCGCTTTTCTTTCGGCTACAGGGAACTTTGCCGTCAGTACTTCATCGGTCAATAAACTGAACATGGCACGCTTTTGGGCCAACTCGGCCCGGAAGGAATTTACCATGCAGACTTTGCCGTCACGATAAGCCTTCACCAGCGGGTGATTCAGATCAAAGCGCAGCAGGAATTCCTGAAGAGAAGAAGCCCGGTAGAGCAGATCAATCCGGTAGTCGCCCTTTGTCAATACTCCGTTGCGATAATCCAGTTGCTCAGGATTGACCAATTCGGCTTGATATCCGTGCTTGCGGAAGAGGTCCACAAGTACCGTATACTCCGCTCCATCAATGGTCTGAAAGGGTTGTTTGAACTCGAGCACAGCCAGATTAGGCTGTTTTTTGCCGCCATACGCTTTATAAGCCTTTAATATGGCTGAAAGCAGGTATTTCGTTCCGCCAAACTTGGTCAGGGTGTGTTTCTTGCGAAACTCCTTCACTGGAGGAGCGTCGTAAAACATCTCAGCCAGCAATTCACCATAAGCCAATCCGGTAGCAGAAGAGGCCTGAAAATTCCGGAATTGCATCGAACCATTGTTCAAATTGGTATTCAGAAGGGAGGCGACGTGAAGGAAACTGTAACCGGGGTTGATCGATGCGAGCATCCGTTCGGCTGGCAATAACTCCATGCGCTGCAACAAAGCGGGGTTGGCTAGGGCGAGAGTTTCAATCCGCTCAATCGCAGAAAGTAACGATTCTCCCGCATTGCTCACTTGCTCATATTGCTTTTTCGACAAGAAATGAGGGCGAAGAAATGGAGAGGCAAGGCGAGTTCCCACGATCATTCCATGAGCCCGCATCCGCTCCGTGAGAGCATCGGTCCATTCGAGGTTCGCGTGAGGCTGGCTTTCGAGAATTTTGTTGTAGCGGACGATTGCGTCGTCCACAAGCTTTTGCGCCATCGTTAAACTTTGCTATAAGTATGGCATACAGAAACGCAGAATCAAAGTTTAACGGCGGATTTCGCTAAGGTAAGCTATTGATAGTATTGGACTTCTCATCGAAGAGTGAAAAGGTAACATAAAAGCAGTGAAAAACAATCTCTTTTACGGAATTCTCCTCGCCTTTGCGCCTCTGGGAATTGCCGACGATGGAATTTGGCTTCTCAATGAATTCCCTCGTGCCGCCATCAAAGCGAAGTATGGTTTTGATGTCTCCGACGCATTCCTCAAAAAGCTCCAACTCGGAAGTGTCAGGTTCAACAACGGAGGCTCCGGGAGCTTCGTCTCGGGCGAAGGACTTGTTTTTACCAATCACCACGTTGGTTCCGATTGTATTCAGAAACTCTCTTCCAAAGAGCACGATTACCTGAAAGATGGCTTCATGGCGGCGACTCGAACCGACGAAAGAAAATGCCCGGATCTTGAGCTGAATGTTTTACTTAGCATTGAAAATGTCACTGAAAAAGTGAAAGCTGCCGTGCCTGCATCAGCCGCCCCAGCCGAAGCGGCAACCCGCCGCAGGGCTGAGATGAGCGCAATTGAGAAGGCTTGCTTAGACCGCACCAACCATCGCTGTGACGTAGTCACCCTTTTTAGCGGCGGTCAGTTCCATCTTTACGAATATCAGAAGTACACCGACATTCGACTCGTCTTCGCGCCAGAAAAAGACATCGCCTTCTTTGGTGGCGACGCCGACAATTTCACCTACCCGCGCTGGAACCTCGACGTTTGTTTTTTCCGGGTCTATGAGAACGACAAGCCTCTCAAGCCTCTCCACTTCTTTCCCTGGTCTCGGGACGGAGTGAAAAAAGGAGAATTGACCTTTGTCTCGGGCAACCCTGGTTCCACTGGGCGCCTCCTTACTTATGCTGAGTTTGAGTTCCAGCGCGACTTTGCAGTGAAATGGAATCTAGAAAGAAACCGTGGCCTTATCGCCGCTCTCAAACAATACTCGAAAAAGGGTCCGGAAGAAGCTCGTGTAGCCTTGGAAGAAATCTTCGGCACGGAGAATAGCTATAAAGCACTTAACGGTTTTATGAAGGGTCTATCGGACCCAACTTTTATGGCACGCAAGAAGGCCGAAGAAGCTACCTTCAAGGCTGCGATCAGCAGGGATGCGGACAAGCAGAAGCAGTTTGGCTCGGTCTGGGATCAGCTCCGTGAGATCACAGCGACCTATAAACCCATCTACCCCGGCCTCATGATCTTTGAGAACGGACCCAACCAGTATGGATCTATTCTTCCCATCTCCCGTCAAATCTATCGCTACGCCACCGAGCGTCAGAAGCCCAATGGTGAGCGCCTCCGCGAATACTCCGAAGCCGGCCTTGCCAGCCTCGAAGAATCCATCTTCAGTGCTGCCCCGCTAACGGAAAGCCTTGAAACGGCAATACTGGCTGAGTACCTTCGATTTGGCGCTCAAGTTTTGGGCCCTGACAACCCGGTTATGACATCCTTGCTCGCCGGTAGGACCCCAGAGCAGGCCGCTTCCGAGGCAATTGCCAACACAAAGCTCTTTTCCGTCGACGAACGAAAGCGATTGGCTGCTTCGGCTGATTTGGTCCAAAGCAGCCCGGATGGGCTCCTTCGCTTGATCCGCCTCATAGAACCGGAGGCGCGAAGGGTACGCAAGGAATTTGAAGATCGAGTTCAAGCGCGGCAGTCTCTCGAAACCGCGCGACTTGCCCAGGCGCAATATTCGCTTGGCGGTAACGTCTACCCGGATGCTACCTTCACGCTCAGAGTCAGCTTCGGTCCCGCTGCGGGATACCGCAACGCTAGCGGCAAGTCCATCAACTGGATGACAGACTTCGGCGGCATGTACCGCCATGCAACCGGCATAGACCCCTTCGCACTCCCAAAGCGTTGGCTCGATCGCAAGAAGCGACTCACACTCGGTGTTCCGTTCAACTTTGTTACCACCGCTGATACGCACGGCGGTAATAGTGGCAGCCCCACGGTGAACACCAAAGGAGAGCTCATCGGAATTCTCTTCGACGGCAATCTGGAGGGGCTTCCCAATCGCTACATTTACACCGAGAAGCAGGCTCGAAGTGTTCATGTCGCAAGCCAGGGGATCATCGAGTCTCTGCGCAAGGTCTACCAAGCAGAGATGCTGCTCAAAGAACTAGGCTTCTAACTTATCCGGCAAAGACCCAAATGCTTGCCTCAGAGGCAGGTACACGTTCTACTATCAAGAACCGCACGAAGAATAGAAATATGAGCAGAGCCGCAATCAGGATAGTGATTTCTTGCCACTTCTTTTGCTTTGCTGCCTTTTTTCGCAGTAATTTGCGCAGCCATGCTGGGTTTCTCAGCGGTAACTTTCCCGAAAGCTGTGCCGATCGGTAAAACCGTAAATAGCATCCTCCACACCGCCAGGCACTTCGGCCAAAGATTTCTGGAAGCAAATCAAACCATTCGCGTCTGGCTTGTCGGATCCCGTCATATCGACACTTCGGACATTGCATTTAAATTACCCCGATATTCCTGTTCATCATTGAGTCCTCGATCTAATCTCAGTTTGCCAACTGAAACTGCACGCGCACAACAGCGGCTTGTTCTACCGCTTGCCCCTGCTTGCTCGCAGGACGAAATTGGATTTGAGCCGCTGCCAAAGCAGCGTTTTCGTCCAACCCATGACCGAGACCGCGAACTACTGCCAGAACCTTGAGTCTGCCATCGGCTCCAAACAAGATGCGCAAGTGTACTTCTCCCTCAATCCCCAAGCGACGGGCCTCCTCTGTATAAAGTGGTCGAGGCTTCCTCAGGATCTCGACACCCTTAAAATCAGTCTCCGTTGTTGCTTCACTTACCACACGATTGCGCTTTGAGCTGGCAGGACTCGCATCAAAAGAACTTGCCATGATCGTGGCTGAGGAATGCACCCTGGGAACAGAAAGCGCAATACTTCCAAAGGCTTCCCCCTGGACCACCGCAAGCTTTGCTCTTGTTTGACTTCCAGGTCCCTGACTTAAAACGTCTGAATTTCCAAATCCGCTCTCTTGTATCAACCCTACGCGGGTGCCCGGCTTTGAGGTCGTTCGTGGTTCTTCCCCACTAAACGAACCCGCTTCCACCAGTGTTGGGCTTGGCCTCTGATCGAGTCTTGCCGCCGAACTTCCAAAGCCACCAGTCGCGACTCTTACAGCCCTTCGATCATCGTGGACATCCGGTACCGGCCTGCTGGCAAAACTGCCTACAAGGAGTTTGGGCGCTACTTTCGAGGGGGACTCAATAGCCAGCAATTCTAACTTCAACTCCACTTTGGCTGGCGTAAAACTAGGTGGTACAGGCAGCTCCAGATTACGGGTGATGCCAGGCCTTAGCGTCTCCGCCTGACTGACCTTTAGTGCAGATCTCTTCACAAGTGTTACCTTCGGCTTCAGCACTTTTGGCAAGTGTGCCGCTTCGGGCAGATGGCTCAAGCTGACCAATTGCATTCGCGGGGCCAACAGCGGCCTCTCACTAGACGGTACTTTTACCCAAACCGCCAAAGCCAAGAGCAAAGCATTTGCCAAAAGTCCTGCTCCCAGTTTTCTTACGCCTTGGTTTCTACTCTGCCCTTCCAGACGTGAAAATGAGGGAGATGTGGACACCGCAAAGCTCATTTGGGCCTGCCCGGCTCAACCATGACTTCCGTTTTCGGCGCGCTGGTAGCCGCCAGCCTCGTGAGCTTTAGATTCACCGGAGCGACCTCAAAAGGCATCTTCTCACGCGCCGACAGTAGGGCAATCGAACGAGTCTTCATCAGGTAGCTCTGGTTGGCCCAAGGCTCCAGTTTTACCCTTGATCCCAACGGCAAGGCTGCAACCTGCTCGAGCTTGGAATCTTCAATCGGGGGTGCCTTGGCTAGTAATTCCATGAATTCCGGTGTCTTCAGGTACATCGTTAAATCGTTGCCCAACGTAGCTTGAATCAACCGCGGCAGGCTCGGGCTCTTTTGCTGTAAAGCCTTCAGAAAGAGACCCGCACCGCCAAGCTTGTCCTTGTAGGGCGAGTTTGCCAGCAACACGGTTGCCTTTTTCATCGCACTTGCCACTTCTTCGGCTGTCCTCGAGAACCGAAATCGGTCCAGCACCGTCTCGTCTTCCACCATCGTGCGGTCATTAAAGGAATATTCGGTTCTCGTCGGGTGGGCGAGGGCTATATGTGCCAGCTCCATCGCCAACACCAGGGCGAGACTCGCCTCATCTGGCAATACATCGACCAGGCCCCGGCTGATCGTAACGGTGTGTCCAATTG
>JBKJUN010000280.1:0-1663 GCA_046590555.1 Bryobacter sp.
GCTACGGTGTCATCCCCATCACTGCCGATCAGGACACTGCAGGTCCTATGGCCCGCACGGTCACCGACGCAGCCATCCTCCTCGGTGCTCTCGAAAGCCCGGCCCCCGATCCCAACGACGCCGCAACCAAGGCCTGCCAGCCTCCTCCCGGTCGCGACTACACCAAGTTCCTCAACAAAAACGGTCTCAAAGGTGCCCGCATTGGCATCCCCCGCGCTTACTATTTCGACAAGTTCACGCCCCCTGGCCGGGCAGGCCGCAGTCAAGAAGGCCTCGGCCCTGAACAGACTCGCCTGATGACCGAAGCCATCGACATCCTAAAATCTCAGGGTGCCATCATCGTAGACCCCGCCGACATCCCCAGCGTGGTCTCAAAAGAAGCCAGCACCAACTTCCTGCTCTGGAGCCAGTGCTCCGGCCTCAACAGCGTCAAGGGCAAAGACGCTGGCTGCTCTGTTGTTCTCAAATACGGAATGAAGCGCGACTTCAATGCCTTTCTAGCAACCCTCGGTGACAGCGCCCCGGTAAAGACGCTCCAGGAACTGCGGGAATGGAACATCAATCACATCACCCCGGGCGCGATCCGCTTCGGCCAATCCCAGCTCGACATTTCAGATGAGATGGACATCCAGGCCGACCGCGCCCGCTACGAAAGCGACCGCGCAAAAGACATCGCGATGGCTGGCAAGAACGGCATCGATGCAGTGATGAAGGCCAACCGGCTCGATGCGATTCTCTTTCCTGGTGCCAGCGGCGCGGCCATCGCTGCCAAGCCCGGCTACCCCACCGTGATCGTGCCCTTCGGCTTTGTCCCCAACGTCGCCGCGCCACCATTCCCCAACGGCTTCGAAGCCAAACCCGCTCCGATGGGCGTGAGTTTTACGGGCCTCGCCTGCAGTGAACCTCGGCTGCTGGAAATCGGCTATGCCTTCGAGCAGGCATCCAAGCGCCGCATCGCGCCGCCCCTTTTCCCATAGCATTACAAAGCAGAATGCCGAAACTAGGCGAAAAACTCTTCGAGCGTAGCAGCGTCCAATACGCGTAAGCTCCAGGAAGCCAAGGCAGCGGGCGGGGCTGAAAAAAGACGTTCTCTATCAGCAGCCCGCAACTTGCCGAAGCGCTTCTCCAGTAGCGTTTCCAGCACCAGGGCCATGCCTTCCATTTTGCCTTCCACCCTGCCTTCCACCCGTCCTTCCACCCGGCCCTGCTCCAACCCTTGGCGGATTGCCGGACCCAAAACCTTGTTCTCCATGATGTCTATCATTTCGTTCTGAATCCTCCTGGTAATTTCGTCTTCCATGCAGAAGCTTGAATGTTACATCAAAGACTTGCACCATGATTGATCTTAGTCTGAGAAAGCATCGAGTTTGCGCGCTGTTTTCAGCGGCCATTTCGGTGTGCAGATGGATTGCTGCGCAGCAGCCTTTAGCGATAAGCCTCTTTGCGATCAAGCACGCGTTCGATCTGGAGGTGGTCGCCGTAATCCCGGAAGAAGACACGATGGTTTTGAGCGCGTAGCCTGATCATGGGTGGGGTCACGCCCTTGAGCTGCTTGGTTGCTCCTTCACCGGTTAGTATGTAGCGGCCCAGCGTTTTCAGAATCTGGATGGCGATAGGCTGCTAGATTGAGCGGATGTCAGATTTGGCTTGGTCGGTCCACGCG
>JBKJUN010000501.1:0-14094 GCA_046590555.1 Bryobacter sp.
GACAACGCGGCGGGCGTCGAGGCTGCCGGTGTATTGCCCGAAGGTGCCAGAGTCTTGACGGTTCAGGGCATCGAAACGGGCGGTGGTGTCCACACCGGTGAAGTTGGTGTGGTTGAAGAGGTTGTAGAACTCGAAGCGCAACTGCAAGCGCTTGGAGTCTCCCTTGCCAACCGGGATGTTCTTGATTACGGTGAGATCCCAGACCTGGAGGCCGGGGCCACGGATGATGTCCTTGGGGGCGTTGCCGATGCCGAATTCCTCACGGGTGGGAGGGGCGAAGGCGGAGGTGTCGAAGTGGCGGAGCTCAGTGCGTTCTCCTTTTGGGAGAATGGCATTCTTGAGGACGTTGATGCGGCTGTCGAGGCCAGCGCCGGATGCGCCGACAAGGTCTGCGCCGCTGACGAGGGAGTAACCGATGCCGAGGGGTGCGCCTGAAGTCATTGAGGTTAGGCCGGAGAGCTGCCAGTTGTCAAAGACGCTCTTTACGACTTTGTTGCCACCAGCGAGGCTGGAGAGCTTGGGGATGTCGTAGACGTAGTTGATGATGAGGTTGTGCGTACGGTCGAAGCCAGCTTTGCCGTAGTTGCGCATTCTGTAGTTTAGGTAAGGGTTGACCGCGTCGCCGTTGCCGTTGACGATGGTCATGGCTTTGGACCAGGTGTGAGCCAAGCCGAATTGCAGACCCTTGCTGAAGCGCTTGTTGATTTGCGTTTGCAGCGAGTGGTAGTTGGATGTGCCGGCGAGTTCGATGTATTGAATGTCGGCGTAGCCGGGCAGGGGACGGAGGAAGTTGTCCGGAAGCGGGTTGCCGGTTGTAGAGTCGATGCTTGTGGGCCTAAATCGCGTGCCGTAGGGCAGGGCATTCAAGCTGCGGCGTTGCATCAAGTGTCTGCCGACATTGCCGACGTAGGCGACATCGAGAACTGCGCCATAGCCGACGTTTTGCTGGATGCCGAAGCTCCAGTTGTAGACCGTGGGGGGCTGGAAGTCACGCTGGATGGAGGTTACTCCGGGAGGGCTGATGCGGAAGGGGCTGCGGAGGAGATCGGCAATCGTCGTGTTGACGGCGGTGCGGGTGATGGTGTTAGGAGGGAGTTCGCGATGGATCAAGACCTGGTCGTCATTGAAGCGATCATAGAATACGCCTACGCCGCCGCGGACGGCAGTTCTTGAGTTACCGAAGACATCCCAGGCGAAGCCGAGACGGGGAGCGACCTGGATGCCGGGGCGGTTCTGAATCTTTTCGTTATAGACAGTCATGCCTTGGAATGGGGCGACGCCGTCGGCGAATTGACCGATGGAGGCGGGTGAGACTTCGAGGCGGCTGACCGGGTCGAAGCCAACGCGTGCACCGGCTGCATTGCGGAAGGGCTGTATTAGGGAGGGTTGCTTAGTGCGATCATAGCCAGCGAGATCAAAGGCGGCGAGCTTGTCGCCGGCGCTTGAGGTGGGCTGGATGATGTAGAAGCGGACGCCGGCATCGATGGTGAAACGGCGGGTGACCTTCCAGGTGTCCTGGGCGAACCACTCGATGTTGAAGTAACGAGCGTGGCCGTCGGGCTTGTTGTTGGCTTCGGTGTAACTCTGGACGCTGCCGAGCAGGGCGTTTGAGTAAGCGAAGTTGGTGTCTAAGGGGTTATTGATGTCGCGGTTGAAATTGAAGGTGCCGTTGAAGGCAGAGCCACGGGCGGCGTTGCGGGTGGTCTTTTCAATGTAGATACCGAACTTGAGGTTGTGCTGGTTCCAGACCTTCGACAGGTTATCTGACCAGTTCCAGATGTTGTTGGTGCCGAAGAAGGGGAAGCGCTGTTCGATGTTGAGAACGCCAGCATTGGGGACGCCACCGAAATTGGCCTGGGGGATAAGGTTGCGGGGGTTGGCCTGCGGGAAGAACTGCGGGAGATTGGGAGTGACGTTGGCGCGGTTATTGCGGTCGAGGCCAGCCTGGGTTAGTGGGTCAACGGTTTGCAAGGCACGGTTGACGCCGAAGGTGAATTCGTTCACGAGGGTAGGAGAGAAGGTGTGGATGAGAGTGGAGACCATGCCGGCAGAGCGAATCTGGTAATTGATGGGCAACTGACCCCATGAGCCGGAGGCGAGTACAAAGCCGAAGTCGCCCTTGAAGGCTTCGTAGTCGTTGATGCCGCGCCAGTAGAACTGGGTTTTGGGCCCGAGGTTGTAGTCAATACGCAGGATCTTATCCTGGCGTGGCTGATTGACAGGTGCCTGGATGAGCGCGTTGAAATTGAAGGTGGGATCGACAGCGTTGGGAGTAGGGAAGATGTTGAGCAGTGCCTGTCCGTTGCGGTCGATGCGGTTGGCTGGAATGATGTTGCCAGGGAAGGGGACGCGGTTGTTGAGCGGGTCCCAGATTGGAATCAGAGCGCGATTGGTGTCGAAGGTTTGGGAGAAGTCTCCGTTGCGCTGGAGGGCAGTTGGGAAAGTGCGACGGAAGAGGTCAGTGGGGTAGTTGCGGGGGAGGGCTTCCTGGCTCCAGAAGAAGAAGAGCTTGTCGCGGTTCTTGTTGAATTTGCCCATGGGTACGGGGCCACCAACGAAATAACCGGGGTAGTTGAATCGGTATTGGGGGCGGCGGAGGCCGTCGCGGTTGCGGAAGAATTCGTTGGCGTTGAGAGCTTCGTTACGGACGAAGTAGTAAGCGCCGCCGTGGTATTCGCGAGTACCGGACTTGATGATGGTGTTGATGGTGCCGCCGGAGGAGCGGCCGTATTCGGCCTGGTAGTTGGTGAGGAGGACTTTGACTTCGGCTACGGCGTCGACGGAGGGGGCGAGGTACGGGCCACCCATGGAGCCGGTGTCGAGCGAGGAGATGCCGTCGAGGGTGAGGTTGATGGTGCCCTGGCGGTTGCCATTGATGGTGATGCCGCCGAGGTTGTTCCAGCCGGGGGCATTGCGATTGGCGGTGTCGATGACGCCGGGGATGAGTTTGACGAGGCCGAGGTAGTCGCGGCCCTTAAGCGGAACGTTTTGGGTTTGCTCGAGAGTGATGAGGCCGCTGCGTTCGGCGGACTGGGTCTGGAGGCGGGCGGTCTCGGCTCTTACTTCGACGGTTTGAGAGATTTCACCTAGTTGGAGGTCGATGCGCTTGAGGACTACGCGCTCGGTGGCGGTGAGGACGATGTCGGTTTGTTCATACTTCTTGAAGCCCTTTGAGGTTACTGTAGCTTGATAGGTGGAGGGTAGTAACTGGGTAAAGACGAAGGCACCGGTGGAGTCTGATTGAGTGGAGCGCTTCTGGCCGGTGCCCACGTTGTTGAGAGTGATTTCAGCGCCCGGGATTGGGCTGCCAGACTGGTCTGCAACGTTGCCGGTGATGGTACCGGTGAGGCCTTGACCAAAGAGTGATAGAGAAGCCGAGATTGCGAATAACGCAGCAATTCGGGTGATACGAGTCAGCATAGACGCTTACTCCCTTTTAGATGAGACTTTTTTAGATGAGAATTCCTGGCTTCTGGATGAATGTTCGAGTCGTGAAGCTAGTACATGAGTTGGACCCAGAAGACGAATGATCAATTGTGCTAACTCTATCAAATTGGTCGATCAAGTCAAGGGTTTTGAGCGCTTTTGAGCGCTTAGAGTTTTTGGAATATCTCAGGAGGAGATCGGCTAGGCGGGGCCGAGGAGTTGGACTCCATAGGCTTCGAAGCTTGTGTCGGCAGTGGCTATGGTAAGGCGGTCCGACTTGGCTTGCGCCACGATCATTCGGTCGAATGGATCTTTATGAATTGGTGGGAGATTTTCAAGGGCAGAAAGATGAGGTGATTGAATGCCAAGTTGGCGAACACGATTTTTAAACATCTCAGTGGCGATGAAAGTGGCTGTTGGTTTGGGAAGCGGGAGTTTGCCTAAGCCGGACTTGATGAGGATTTCCCAAATGCTGGCGACGCTTAGGTAGAGTTCGTTTTGGCCGTCGCGCATGGCCTCGCGCATCGGCCCATTGCAGCGATCATCATCAAGGATCGCCCACAAGAAGACGTGGGTGTCGAGGAGGATTCTCATTTATAGAATTGCTCTAGAATTTCGTCTTCCAATGGAGCATCCCAATCGGGTGGTAAGACAAAGATGCCCTTTGCTGTACCGAATAGACGGTCTGCGGGAGCACCCTCGACGGGCACCAGGCGCACGAGTGGTTTGCCGGAGCGGGAGATCACAATGTCTTCCCCGCTCATGGCCTGATCCAGCAGGCGCGAGAGATGTGTTTTTGCATCGTGTACGCTGACTTCGGTAGACATGACTAAATATTAGACTAAGGCTTTCTTTTAGTCAATGTTCGGATTTGCTAATCATGGAGGGCCGTGCCACGTGGAGCCGTCGGCGAAGGTGACGGCGACGATCTGGATTTTATAGACGGGTTTGTAATTCGCTTTGGAGGAGATGAATGAGGCTGCTCCCGACCTGATTATAGATCAGCGATTTAAGTGGCGAGAGATTCAGCTTCATGAGTTTTGAGCGCTTGAAAGTGGGGGAGAGGGCGAGCTGGTTCTATGATTTTGTGTTAACAGTAGCTATGGCAAGAGGACTGGCTGGATGGCGGGTATTGGCGTTTGAGTCGCGGCGGGAACCAGAAATGGGGAAGCTTTTGACGATGCAGGGGGCCGAGGCATTTGTGGCACCGATTTTGCGCGAAGCACCGAGGGGGCCAAATGCCGAAATTGAAGAGTTTCGGCGGCGATTGGCGGCTGGGGAATTGGACGGAGTGATTGCGCTCACGGGGGTGTCGTTGCGACATCTTATGAAGACGATTGAGCCGACGGAATTGGTCGAGGGCTTAAGCAGGGTACAAGTGGCGGCGCGGGGGCCAAAGCCGCTGGCTGTGTTGAGGGAGTTGAGCGTAGAGGTGGCAGTGAAGACGCGTGAACCGCACACCTGGCGGGAACTACTGGAGGCGCTTGAAGGCGTGGAAGGGAAGCGGTGGGGCGTGATTGAGTATGGACGGCCAGATGAACGCCTGCTCGAAGGTTTGAGCGGACAGGGGAGGGAAGTTTGCCGCGTTTCGGCTTATGGGTATGCGTTGCCGGAAGATCTTGGGCCGGCGCGGGAGGCGGTGGCGAGACTGATGGCCGGTAAAGTGGATGCGATCGTGTTCACGTCTTCGGCGCAATTGAGCTGTCTCGAGGAGTTGGCTGGAGTGGGGATTCGGGAGGCGATGCGTGGTGTGGTTGTGGCGTCGATCGGGCCGACTATGACGGAAACGCTAGAGGCGGCGGGAGTGCAAGTGGATGTCGAAGCAGTGCCGTCGAAGATGGGAGTTTTAGTGCATCAACTGGCGGAATGGTGTGAGGGGAAAATTCCTAACAATAGTTAATCTTTGGTAGATAAGGATTTGGCGCTAAGTGGATTCCATATTTCTATTGGACGAATACAAGAATTTCAAGCAGACTGAATGAAGTAAGCGCGTATTTCAGGGTGTGAAACACGCGATCCTTTCGACTCCCCCGTACGGAATCACAATTCAGATCAGGAGAGTCTACGTGTATTCAAACCACGCCGGAGTATTGGTGTCACTTGTCGGAGCGGGTCCGGGCGATCCGGAGCTATTGACAATAAAGGCTTTGCGCCGTATCGAAGCAGCAGACGTGGTGATGTACGACCGGTTGGTGAGCGCGGAAATCCTGGCACTGGGAAGGCCGGAAGCGGAGTATATATATTGCGGTAAAGAGGAGGGACACCAGGAAGAAGTGCAGGAGGGGATCTTTCGGGTTTTGGTGGATCGGGCTAGGCGGGGATTGAGGGTAGTGAGACTAAAAGGTGGAGACCCGATGTTGTTTGGACGGGGCGGGGAAGAACTCGAGGCCCTCGAGAGGGTGGGAATCGAGGCAGAGGTAGTGGGCGGAGTGAGTTCGGCGTTAGGGGCGCCGCACGCGGCAGGGATTCCTTTGACGTATCGGGGTGTGGCGCGGAGTGTGGCGATTGTTACGGGACGTTGTAAAGGCGGGGATCTGACGGACTGGAGCAAGGTCGCAAGGGTAGACACACTGGTGATTCTGATGGGAGTCAAATACAGGGCGAGGATTGCACAGAGTCTGATTGCATGTGGGCGCGATTGCGATCAGGAAGTAGCATTTGTTGAGCGTGGCACGACGGCGGAAGAGCGGGTGGTGACAGGGACAATGGCGGAGGTGGCAGGGGGGCATGTAGATGTGGAGGCTCCGGCGGTGTGGGTGTGCGGGGAAGTTGTGAAGTACCGTTGGGCGCTGAAGCAGGCGCTGGTAGAGGCACGGGCATGAGTCTGCCGTTGCTCGAAGAAGCAAGAACCGGGAGCGAACGCTATATGTTGGCACCGGTAGCGGACCCGCGAGCGCTGATGCCTGGGAGGAAGCCGGAGGCGGGAGAGCAGTATCGATTTCACTTCGACATGAACCAGTGCATTGGATGCAAGTGTTGCGAGGTTGCCTGCAATGAGCAGAACGGAAATTCAGCGGAGATCCAGTGGCGGCGAGTGGGCGAGATTGAAGCTGGGGCGTATCCGTTTACGCAGCGTCTGCATTTGTCGATGGGATGCAATCATTGCGTCGACGCGGCGTGTCTGACGGGATGTCCGGTGGATGCATATACGAAGGATGGCTTGACGGGGTTGGTATTGCATTCGGCGGATGCGTGCATTGGATGCCAGTACTGTACGTGGAATTGCCCATATGGGGTGCCGCAGTTTAACGAAGAACGGGGCGTAGTGGGGAAGTGTGACATGTGTCACGGGCGGCTGGAGCAGGGCCGGGAGCCGGCTTGCGTGAATGCGTGTCCGCAAGGAGCGATTGCGGTTGAAATCGTGAACATCGCGGAGTGGGTTGGAACACGGGCGATGGAGGCGAATGCGCCAGGGATGCCGCCGGCGGAAGCGACGATGTCGACGACGCGGATTACGCCGCCAAAGAATGCACGGGGGGAATTCAGGAAGGGTGACTATCACCGGGTGAGGCCGGAGGCGGCGCATTGGCCGCTGGTCTTCTTTTTGACTCTGACGCAGTTAGCGTGGGGCGTATTGACATTCGGAAGATTGCCGTGGCTTGGGCTGGGATTGCTGGCACTCGGGATGGTGGCATCTGTTGCGCATTTAGGGCGGCCGATTCACGCGATGCGAGCGATGAAGATGTGGAGGCGGTCTTGGCTGAGCCGGGAAGTGGTGTTGTTTAGCGGATACGCGGCAGGGGCTGGATTGCTGTTGGTGAACGATCAACTGAGAGTAGCGCTGGGAGTATTGGGGGCAGGGGCCGTGTATGCAAGCGCAAGGATTTACATGGTTCCGGCCCGGCCGTCGTGGCAGACGTGGCGGACGGCGGTGGAGTTCTGGTTGACAGGGCTGTTGGCGGGAGCGATGGTGACAGGATCTCCGCGGCTGGCATTGGGAGTTGCGTTGGCACAAGCTGCGATGCAAACGGAGAAGCTGGTGTGGTTGCGGGGAGCGGGCGAGTTTGAATTGAGACAAAGCGCGCGGTTGCTGATAGAAGACTTCAGATGGGTATTTGCGGCTCGACTGATCCTTTTAGCTGGCGTCTTTTTGCCGCTCGAATGGGGGCTGGTGGCGGTGGCGGCAGGAGAGATGATTGGACGCTATCTGTTCTTTGTGACGGTTGTGCCCCGGAATATGGCCTCGACGTTTTCTGGAATGGAGCGTGCGGCGTGAAGATTGCAAGAATGCTGGGGCTCGATACGGCAGCGGAAAAATACCGGTTTGGCAATGATGCCGAGTATGGATACACAGCGGAATCGCGTGTGCCGGAGCGGTGGGTGAAGACGACTTGCGGCTATTGTTCGGTGGGTTGCGGAATGAAGATAGGTGTCAAGGATGGGGAAGCGGTAACGGTTCGCGGAGATGAAGAGCATCCGGTAAATCTTGGGAAGCTGTGCCCGAAAGGATTGTCCGAGCACCAGTTTCTGCGATCGCCGAACCGGGCGTTGCGGCCGCTGGTAAAGCGCAACGGCAAGTTTGAGGCGGTGAGCTGGGAGGCAGCGCTTGAAGAAATGACATCGCGGTTTTTGGCGGTGCAGGCGAAGTATGGACCGAATGCACTGGGGGTACTGTCGACCGGGCAACTGGTGACGGAAGAGTTCTATGCGCTGGGCAAGTTAGTGCAGATGGGGTTTAAGACGACCAATTACGACGGCAATACAACTTTGTGCATGGCGAGTGCGGTGGCTGGGTACAAGAGGAGTTTTGGATCGGACGGGCCGCCGGGAACCTACGATGATTTTGCGGAGGCGGATTTGGTGATTCTGATTGGGGCGAATGTGGCCGAGAATCACCCGATACTTTGTCAGCGACTGATGCAAGGGCCGAAGCAGACGCTGGTGGTGGTAGACCCGCGGGTGACCAAGACAGCGATGCTTGCGGATATTTTTCTGCCGGTGAAACCGCGGAGTGACATCGCGCTGCTGAACGGAATTTTAAAAATTCTGATAGAGGAAAACCTGATCGATGGAGAGTATATTGCTCGACATACGAATGGTTTTGAGGCGATGGCGGCAGTGGTGCGGCAATACGATTCGGAGACGGTGAGCCGGATCACGGGATTGAGCTGGGAGGAGATACGGCGTGTAGCGCTGCTGTTTGGACATGCGAAGGCACCTGTGATTGCGTGGACGATGGGGGTGAACCACTCGACGCAGGGAACGGAGACAGTGAATGCAATCTGCAATTTGTCGCTGGTGAGGGGCAAGGTGGGGCTGGCGGGGGCTTCGCCGATATCGATCACCGGGCAATGCAATGCGATGGGGACGAGGGAGTCGGGCTTTACGGCGTCGATGCCGGGCTACCGGAAGTATGAGAGCCAGGCCGACCGGGAGGAACTGGCTGGGTTGTGGGGGGTGGCGGCGGAGGAATTGCCAGAAAAGCGCGGCTTGGCTTATCCGGACATCATTGAGGCGATTCTACGCAAGGAGATCAAGGCGCTTTGGATCATTGCGACGAACCCACTGGTGAGTTTTCCGAATTACGATTTACTGGCGCAGGCGTTGGGGCAACTGGATGTGCTGGTGGTGCAGGATGGATTCCATCCGACTCCGACGACGGAGCTGGCCGACATCATGCTGCCGGCAGCGGTGTGGGGTGAGAAGGAAGGCAGCTACACCAATAGCGAACGGCGAGTGAGCAAGGTGAACCAGGCAGTGGAAGCGCCGGGCGAGGCGAAGCCGGATTTTGAGATCTTTATGCGTCTGGCGGAAAAGATTGGTGTCAAAGAGAAGCTTTTTGCCGGCTGGAGTGGGCCACGGGATGCGTTCGAGGAATGGCGGAAAGTTTCGGCAGGTCGACTCTGCGACTACTCAGGGATCAGCTACCAAGCGCTTGAGGAAGGGCCACTGTTCTGGCCGCAAGCAGAAGGTGAAACACGACGTGAGGCGAAGCGGCTTTATGCCGACGGGAACTTTGAGACCGAGGATGGACGAGCGAAGTTTTGGCCGATTGAATGGAAGCCGATGCCGGAGCCACCGACGAAAGAATACCCGTTCAATTTGAATACAGGCCGGACGGTTGAGCATTGGCATACGGGCACCAAGACGCGCGAGATCGAGACTCTGGACCGGATGAGCCCGCGGGCGTGGCTTGAGATGAACCCGAAAGATGCGGCGATGTTGAAGCTGCATCCGCATGACCGGGTGGACGTGGTGAGCCGCCGGGGGCGGGTGGAAAACGTGGAATTGCGGGTGACGGAAATTGTTGGGGTGGGACAGGTGTTTCTGCCCTTTCATTTCGCGGAATCGAATGCGAACCGGTTGACGCTAAGCGCCTATGACCCGTTCTCGCGAGAACCCAATTACAAGCAGTGTGCCGTGAAAGTTGAAAGGAGCCCGAGCTTATGAAGACGAAGACCCAAAGGCTGGTTGTTGTAGGAAACGGGATGGCCGGGATGGCTTGTCTCGAACAGATTCTGCGTCATGGCAAGGACTGGGATGTAACTGTATTTGGGGAAGAGACTTACGTCAACTACAACCGCATCATGCTGTCTTCGGTACTGGCCGGGGAAAAGCAGATGGACGAGATCGTGTTGCATCCACTGACGTGGTACAGCGAGAATCAGGTGCAACTGCAGCTTGGTACGCGGATCGTCGATATCGATCCGGTGAAGAAGCTGGTCAGGGATGAAGACGGGGGCGTAACGGAATACGACAAGCTGCTGCTGGCAACGGGGAGTTCCCCGTTTGTGCCACCGATTCCGGGCGTGAATCTGGCGAATGTGTATGCCTTCCGGAATATCCAGGATACGAAGAAGCTGCTGGAGCGGGCGGGGCCGGGAGTCAAGGCGGTGGTGATTGGCGGAGGCCTGCTGGGGCTTGAGGCTGCGCGCGGATTGCAGGTGCAGGGATGTTCGGTGACGGTTGTGCACCTGATGCCGACTTTGATGGATCGCCAACTGGATGAGACGGGCGGGCGCTACTTGAAGGAGTCGATGGAAGCGCTGGGCGTAACGATGAAGCTGGGCAAGCAGACGAGAGAGATCCTTGGGGAAGGCAAGGTGGAGCGGCTGGTATTCAGCGATGGGGAAGAGATCGAAGTCGATCTGCTCGTGATCGCGGCTGGCATACGTCCCAACATAGAGCTGGGGCGGAAGGCTGGGCTTGAGGTGCAGCGCGGGATTCTAGTGAACGATTATCTGGAGACATCGGACCCGGATGTGTTTGCGGTAGGCGAGTGTGTGGAGCATCGCGGGGTGGTGTACGGTCTAGTGGCGCCGCTTTATGAGCAAGGGAGAGTGCTGGCGTCGACGATCAACGGGTTGCGGGAGAGCACGTATGCGGGCAGCGCGACGGGTACGAAATTGAAGATCATGGGGGTTGATGTATTTTCGGCCGGGCTGATTGATGAGCGGAACGGCGGCTGTGAAGCGATTCGCTATGAGGATCCGGCGCAGGGCATCTACAAGAAGCTGGTGTTGAAGGATGGTTGCCTGGCGGGAGTGATCCTGGTGGGCGATGTGAGCGATAGCGCTCGTTATATGGAGTGGTACAGGACCGGGGTGGATCTGTCCTCCCAGCGGCGGCATCTGCTGTTTCCGGAGCCGGCCGCCGATGCGGGCGAAAATATCGCGATGATGCCTGACAGTGAAACGGTATGCGGTTGTCTTGGGGTGTCGAAGGGGACGATCATCGAGGCGATCCACGAGAAGGGTGTCTGTACGATGTCGCAGTTGAAGGCGGTAACGCGGGCGTCGACGGGGTGTGGCAGTTGCGGAGGAAAGTGCCAGGAGTTGTTGCGGGCGGTGGCACCTAACTATGAAGAAGATGAAAAGAAGAGCCTGTGCGGGTGTGTGCCGTTTACGGACGACCGTTTGCGTGAGATCATCCACACGCAACATTTGAAGAGTGTGCAGGCTGTGCTGGATATTTATGGCAATGGGACGGGGTGTGAAATCTGCCGGCCGGCCTTAAGTTATCTGGTGGACCAGGTGTGGTGTGGAGAGCATGAAGAAGACCGTTCTTCGCGATTTATCAATGATCGAGTGCACGCCAACATCCAGCGGGATGGAACGTTTTCGGTGATTCCGAGAATGAGAGGCGGCGTTACGACGCCTGCTGAGCTGAGACGAATCGCCGATGTGGCGGATAAATATGAAGTGCCGATGGTCAAGGTTACGGGCAGCCAGCGGATCGATTTACTTGGTGTAAAGAAGGCGGACCTGCCAAAGATTTGGGAAGAGCTGGGAATGCCTTCGGGCCAAGCATATGCCAAAGGCTTGAGGATGGTGAAGACATGTGTGGGAACGCAATTCTGCCGGTTTGGAACGCAGGATGCGATTAGTACCGGGGTGGAGCTGGAGACGAGGTTTGAGAATCTCTATACGCCGCACAAGACGAAGCTGGCGGTGGTGGGTTGCCCGCGCAATTGCGCCGAGGCGACGGTAAAAGACATTGGATTGATCGGGCAGGAAGGCAGTTGGCAGGTTGTAGTGGGCGGCGCGGCAGGGAAGAGCGTGCGGGAAGCGGATTTGCTTATCACGGTGAGCACGACGGAAGAAGCGTTGGTGGCTGCGGAATTGTTCTTTCAGTATTACCGGGAGAATGCGAACTATCTGGAGCGCAGCTACGATTTTGTGGAGCGAAGCGGAATCGAGAAGATCAGGCGGGCAACCGTGTATGCGCCTGATGAGCAGAAGCTGGCGTTACGCGAGAGGCTTGCCAAGAGCAAGAATCAGGCGAGTGACCCGTGGTTGGAACGTAACTCGCCAAGACCGACGCAGTTCGTTCAGATTGCACCGATGGAAGTGCCGGTGGATGTTGCGGTACGAAGTTAGGAACGAGGAGAAAGCAATGGCCTGGACAAAAATTACAAGGACGGAAGATATTCCCCTCAGGGAAGGACGTTGCCTCGAAATCGGACGCAAGGAAATCGCAGTGTTTCACTTGCCGGACAAATTTGTGGCGATCGACAATCGCTGTCCGCACGACCAGGGGCCATTGTGTGACGGGATTGTGAAGGGCACCACCGTTGTTTGCCCGCTGCATGGCTGGAACGTAAACCTTGAGACGGGGAAGGTATCGAAACCCGATGTCCCGGCCGGGGTGAGAACTTATCCTGTCCGCGTGAAGGACGGGTTGATCGAGATTGATCTATCTGCGCTGACGGAAGTTGAAGAAGAAGCTGCTTAGCGCGCTTACTCCACAAAAAACAAATCACTTTTGGACGAAGGAGAACTGTCAAATGACGGCAACGGGATTTTTGCGTGCAGGCCACTGGCCAACGCTACTGGCGGCATTTTTATATTTTGACGTGAGCTTTATGGTGTGGGTGATGCTGGGTCCGCTGGGCCCCTATCTCACGGAATCCATGGGCTTATCGGCATCGCAGAAAGGCTTGCTGATTGCAACGCCACTACTGGCGGGGTCGTTGATACGGCCGCTGCTTGGGGCATTGGCCGACAGGATCGGCGGCAGAAAGACGGGGATGCTGGGCCTCTTACTTACGCTTGCGCCGCTGGTCTATGGCTGGCAGTTTGCACGGAGCCTGCCGGAATTTTTTGTTGTAGCCGCGATGTTGGGAATTGCCGGGGCGAGCTTTGCGGTGGCCTTGCCGCTGGCCAGCCGCTGGTATCCGCCTGAGTATCAGGGGCTGGCGATGGGGATTGCTGGAGCTGGTAATTCCGGGACGGTGCTGGCGACGCTATTTGCCCCACGACTGGCGGCGAGTCTGGGCTGGGCGAATGTGTTTGGCCTGGCGCTGGTGCCCGTGGTGGCGGTGGCCCTGCTCTTTGCGGTGATCGCCAAAGATGCGCCGGGAGAGCGAAAGAAAACGCAATGGAAGGATTACCGGGAGTTACTGGCTGAGAGCGACACAAAGTGGTTTTGTTTCTTCTACTCGATCACTTTTGGGGGCTTCGTTGGTCTGGCGAGTTTTCTTACGGTTTTCTTCTTTGACCAATATCACTTGACGAAGGTACAGGCTGGGGACTTTGCTACGATCGCTGTGATTTGCGGCAGTTTTCTAAGGCCAGTGGGCGGATGGTTTGCGGACCGGATCGGAGGCTACCGGATGTTAGTTGCCGTTCTGTTGTTGAGCGCAGCGAGTATGTTGGGGCTGGCGACATTGCCGGGAGCATTTACCGCATTGGGCCTGTTTGCCTTTACGATGGCGATGTTTGGGATGGGCAATGGAGCGGTGTTTCAACTAGTGCCGCAGAGGTTTGGCGGACAAGTTGGATTGATAACGGGATTGGTAGGGGCAGCTGGGGGCCTGGGTGGATTCTTTCTGCCCTCGATCTTTGGAATCCTGCGCGACCGGACCGGATCGTATGCTGCTGGTCTCAGCGTCTTTGCCTGCCTGATTCTGCTGGGATTTGGGGCACTGCTCACACTGGGCAGAGTGTGGATGAAACAGTGGCCTGAAGCTATGGTGCAGCGTGCCGGCCTGTTCTCAGTTTGGGGAAGTCTGACAGAAGAGGCGGAATAGCAGATGCCGATTCGATTGAATCTGTGGTTGCTAGTTTTGGCGGCGATGGTTTCGGGGCAAACGGCCTCGAAGTCGATCAAAGTGAGCGGAAGCCTGAGATCAAGGATGGAGGGCTGGGACTGGTTTCGGGCAGAGTCAGGCGATGGTACTTATGCGTTTTCGGGCAGTGTCCTGAGGGTCGCGATCCAGGCCAAACG
>JBKJUN010000525.1:0-11762 GCA_046590555.1 Bryobacter sp.
CCTCGACGAGCATTTCCGCCAGCGGTGGTAGCGGCGCTGGGTATAGCTACAGCGTGTCTGGAGGCAATCTTCCCACTGGCTTAAACCTTGCAAACAATGGGGCGCTGACAGGCACATCGAGTGTTGCAGGGACTTTTAACTTTTCAGTTCAGACCACTGATTCTTTGAATAATGTTGGCACTGGCAACTTTAGTATTACGATCAACCCTGCTGTCAGTATGGGTGCTGCTGCCACGATCCAGCGTACGGTGGGACAAACTTTTAGCGGATCTTATTCCGGTGCTGGAGGCACCGCTCCTCTGAGCTATTCTGTCTCGAGCGGAGCGCTACCTCCGGGTGCCGCATTAAGCTCAACGACATCGGCTCTGGCAGGAACGGCTTCGGCAGCCTCAACTGGGTCCTTCCTTGTCACCCTGACGGATGCCAATGGCTCTGCGGCCACTCGTTCGATCAGCCACACCATTTCGGCCTTGCCTGTGATCTCTCTTGCAACTCCATCGGGAATTGTTGGCAGCGCTTATGCGCAAACGATCAGCTTTACCGGCGCGCTGGCTACCGCAAGTCTCAGTGCGGGAGCGCTCCCGCCGGGGCTGAGTCTAAGTCAGGGTGGCACCGCTGTTTCCGGCAATCCTACAACTGCAGGCAGCTATAGCTTTTCTTTAGCAGGAACAGACACAAACGGTGTGGTCGCCACTGCGGTCTTTTCAATTACGATTGCCGGTGCGCTCAGTATTACGACATCGAGCCTGCCGGCTGCAACGCCTGGAGTGGCATATAACGCCTCAGTTGCGTCTGCAGGAGGCACTGGAGCAATCTCTTTCAGCATCAGTGTGGGAGCCTTGCCAACTGGATTGAGCCTTGGTTCAACTGGAACTATCTTAGGCACACCAAGCGCTCCGGGTCTTGTAACTTTTACTATTCTTGCAACTGATTCGGCCAGCAACTCCGCCTCTAAACAACTGTCGATTCAGGTCAACTTTCCACCTGTTGTCATCTCAACCACTTCGCTACCATCTGCAAGCATAGGCACAGCTTATTCAGCCGCAATTGCCGCCAGCGGTGGTTCCGGTTCGCTGACATTCAGTCTTGGTGCCGGCACACTGCCTTCTGGTCTTATTCTTGCGTCTAGTGGCTTAATCACCGGAACGCCGCTTACGGCAGGAGTCGCGAACTTCACAATTCTTGCGTTTGATGGATTTTCAAACTCGAGCTCGAAATCATTTTCGATTGTTGTCAATTCACCACTTAGCATTAGCTCAATTACATCACTTGCTCCTACCACGGTTGGAGCAACCTTACAATTTCCGTTCCAGACGCTAGGAGGTACTGCTCCTTTCACTTGGACAATGACTGGTTCTCCCGCCCCTGGTCTGGTATTTTCTGGTGGCTTGCTGAGCGGAGCGCCAACTGTGGCTGGACTGAGCCAGTTTTCGATTCAAGTCAGCGATGCCAATGGCGCTAATGCCAGCGCCGTCGTGACACAAACTGTCAACCCGGCACTTTCGATTCTGAATCCAAGTTTGGGTGGGCCGTTTTCCCGTACTGGCAGCATGGACCTTTTGTTACTTGGCAGTGGGGGCACCCTGCCTTATAGCTGGAGCATCGCCGTGGGGCAAGTTCCCGGTGGATTGATCCTCAATCCCAATACAGGGCGTTTGAAGGGAGGATTCAACGCCATCGGCACCTATCCGGTCACGCTCAGACTGAGCGACTCAGCCGGTGCCTTTGTGCTTCGGCCTTATCTTCTCGTTGTTGGCAATGGTCCTCAATTTCAAGGTGATGGGCGCTTGCCTGACGCTACAGCGGCAACTGTTTACCGGACAGATTTTCCGGTCGCCTCAAGCTTGCCGATTGTCGAGTGGCAACTCGGTAGCGGAGCCGCCAGCTTGCCGCCTGGCTTGACTTTAGTCGACCGGGAATTAATGGGCATTCCAACTCAGCCGGGAAAATACGTAATCGAATTGTCTGTCCGGGATCAGAACGGTTCTAGTGCAGTCCAGGCCTTCACTCTTGTTGTGAATCCGGCGCTGGATCTGGTGGAGTCTTCAAGTTCGGCTGTCTTTCCACGAGGAAGTGCTGCCCAGTGGGCGCTTCAACGCAAAGGAGGCTCTGCGCCATTCCGGTATCTGGTTCTCAGCGGAACTCCGCCTGCCGGTATGCAACTCAACACCAATACTGGCGAGATTTCAGGCTCGCCGCAGAGAGTTGGTGATTTCGGCTTCACGATCGAGGCGACGGATGCTAATGGAGCCACCGCCCGACGTCTCTATCTGTTGCAAGTGGTTGAATCATTTTCCTTACGGCTGGAAACTCTCGGATCCGTATTGCCGTTGGGCCGAGCCTTGACGGCACGGATTGAAGCTCAGGGTGGAGTCCCTCCCTATCAGTTGCAGCTAAGCGAAGGCGTTTTGCCCCCTGGCCTCGTGCTCTCCGGTTTTTCACTTGCTGGAACCCCGAGCAAATCAGGTGCCTATCCGCTTTCCTTTACTGCCAATGATTCTTCAGGGTTGACCAAGACTCGAAAATGGGTGATTACGGTGTCTAGTGGTGTTGAGGTCTTTCCGTCCAGCCTGGAGTTTCGCGTGATTGCCAATTCTTCTACTGCCGTTCGTCAGACCATCAAATTTCAATCGTTTCCAACAGCCACTCCCGTTCAACTTGAATCGACTGCCCCATGGCTGAAGCTTTCCAGTTCCACCTCGCAGACTCCTGGGTTTGTCGAGGCGTGGGTCGAGCCACTCCTGCTGCCCCCTGGGGTCTCAGGTGCCGAAATTATTCTAAGATCGGGATCCCAAACCCGGATACCGGTCAGCGCAGAGCGGATAGATGCTCTGGCCTCGGATTGGTCAGTCGAAGTTTTCCCGGGCCCAGGTGGAAGTTGGGGAGCCTTGATCCAGGCTCAGGCACCCCGAATTCCGTTTAGCGTTAGCTTGGACACCGTCGGGATCCAGCAATTTAAACTTAGTGAAAATAAGGGCGATGTTTTAGCTCCGGAATCATTCCTGCTCTGGCTGGATAGACGCGCTGGTGCTTCCACGCAACAACGGGAATCGAGTCTTGCCATTAGAAACCTGGCAACCGGTGAGGAACAGCGCATGGTTGTCCCGGGCGGGCCTGTTGATGGCATCGAAGCCTCTGTATCGATAATCGGACTTAGCGCGTCGCAGAATGCGGCCACGTCGTCCTCACAGGCCGTTAATTTTCGATCGACATCGCCTTCAGCAAAAGCGATCGCGGCCATTTCCGATCAACCCTGGCTTCTGATGGAAAATCCCGAGGGACGCCTTGATCCGAATCACGTAATTCGATTCTCTGCCCGGCCGACTGGGCTGAAGGCTGGTCTCAACACCGCGCTGGTTGAACTCTATGATTCCTCGGGCAAGATCGCTCTGCGATTGCCGGTTGAGCTTTGGGTTGGCGAATTTGTCCCGCCTGTCGAGCTTTCAGAACATGCGTTTACTTTCAGCCGGACGAATCCTGTTCACTCCCTGCGCCTTCGAAATCCTTCGAAGACGCCGGTAAGCTATTCTGCGCGTTCAAGTTCTGCACAATTGCGAGTATCCAGCCCAGAGGGAATCATTCCTGCAGATGGGGAAATTGCAATAGTGATGTCTGCTGTGGAGGCGGCACTGGGTGCATGGTCCCGCCATTCCGTCCTCATTTCCCTTAACCATAGCGATCTCCGCATCGTCGAAGCTGACTTCACTCTGAGCCCCACGGCAGGAATTTGCCCCTCTAGTGCTCCTGTTCTCAGCTTCCTCAGTCCTGGTGCTGCATTCCAGGCTACGGCAGGAGAGTCGCAGATGATTCGCGTTGCAATACGCAATCCATGCGGTGAAATTCTCACCGGCGCTGCATTGAGCGTGATGATTCCTGAGGAATCTGCAATTATTCCCTTGCTGCCTGCCAAAGACGGAAGCTGGTATGGCGTCTGGACGCCTCTTTTCCCGGCCGGGAGTTTAAATTTGGAGGCTAGCTGGCTCGATCCAGCGAATCGTCAAAGTGTGACCCGTTGGCTGAGCGGCGCAGTCCAGCCGTAGCTCAATCTAAGGCGTATTCTGCAGTTGTAGCATGACAGTTCCAATGTAGAACCTCATGGCGATCCGAATTTGAACGGGAACTTTAGCCGCATCATCGGTAAACCAAACGTGCAACCTGGCCTTGCGTGTAAACAAGACTCCATCAAAAAGAAAGGCCTCGCAGCGAACGGTGTTGAATTCCCCAGATGGTGTCTGCACCTTTTCTCTCCCTTGCACCTCAACCCGAGCATTGACGAACTTCTTTCCGTCGCTCACTGGAACATTCAGCACAGCACCCGGTTCCAGTTTCAATCGCCGCAATTCGACTAGAGCTCCAATCACATCAAAAGTACAGCCAGGAATTTCAAGTTCTTTCCTGACCGTTTGATTCAGCACCAGGTCCTTCTCCTGATATTCAACCTTTTTGCGTGTCCGGTCGTAGGTGACTTGCGTCTCACGTTTTCGCGATCCTTCTTCGGCTCGCATCAGCGTCGACAGGGTACATCCACGCTCGTCAAGATTGGTCGAGTAGTCGTCTTTGACAGGAAAGAGTTTGTTTACCAGCCCCGCGCTTTCAATATGGATATTGGCTTGACCACCACGGCCTTGACCCGGATTCCATTTGAGGAATGCTTTGCCTGCATCAATCAGCCTCCACTCAACCCGGTATTCGAGATTGAGAGGGCGTTCCTGCGCAAGAAGCAGAGAGCTAGCCACTATCCAGAAAGTTAAGAGTTTGCTCAGCGGATGATCCTCAAAAATTGATCTTACATCTAAAATAAGAGCCGCCCGTGGCGCTTGAGCAACCAGGGCGGCTATCTTTTCAAATCAAAGCCAATTAATGCTTGGCTGCTCCGTGCTCACCGCCGGTGACGGTTGGGGCCGGTGCTGCCGAAGCGGGGGCTGAGACAGGCGTATCGACGTTAAGTGTGGGTAGTGCCATCTGATCCACCGGGCCCTTGTAGGTTGCTGGACGCGTATCAAATCTCGAATCAGCGTCAACCAGACAAAAGCCCAAAAATACAGCCAGAAAGAGAAGCGTGCTGACGAAGATCAATCCGTTGATCGGCTTGTCGTCTTTCAGGTGCATGAAAAAGAGGGCTACCAGTGTCGCCTTGATTGTCGCAATCGTCATCGCGATGACAACGTTAGCAGTCGAGGACCCAAAATCAATCCGCGAGGCGGTGACCGTGATGATCGTTAAGGCAAGCAGGATCAGCAGGATGTAGAGATAACCCTTCCAACCATGCTCGTGTGTTTCTTCGCCGTGGCCGTGGCCGATGGCTTCGCTATGAGTGCTCATACGTTTATTCAAATCTCCGTTTAGCTAATCAGGTACAACAGCGGAAAGAGGTAGATCCAAATCAAGTCAACCAAGTGCCAATAAAGTCCGATCAGATCAACCGGTGTAAAGTACTCAGTATTGTAGTCGCCCTTAATGGAACGAATAATCAAATATGTGATCGCGCCCATGCCGCCCAAAACGTGGAAGCCGTGCAGCCCAGTCATCATGAAATAGAAGCTGAAGAAGACGAACATGTTTGGCACCAGATCCGGGCCAGTGTAGTGAAAGAACTTGCCAGGCAAGAGGCCATCATGAAACTTATGGCTGTACTCAAAGTACTTGACCACCATGAAGCCGCCGGCAAAACCAAGGGTCAAGATAAGGTTCGTGATAAGCACTTTCTGCTTGTTCCCGTTCTTGTTGTTGCTTGCTGCCCAGACTGCCATCACCATTGTGAAGGAACTGATCAAGAGAAAGCAGGTATTGAGTGCTCCCATCTGCCAGTCCAGGTGGTGGTGTCCAGCAACGAAGGCCTCCGTGTGCCGGGCCTGCATAATTCCGAAGCCTACAAAGAGGCCTCCGAAAAGTAGGATTTCCGTTGCAAGAAAGAGCCACATACCAATCTTGGAGGCATCAAATTGCTGCTCCATCGTGGCAAAGTGGTGCTGGTGAAAAGGGTGATGCCCATGGGCATGATCGTCTTGACTGGTCAGACTCGCTTCGTGCGTTTGACTCATTTTGTGATCTCTCGCTTTCCCTTAAACCGCGTCCGTCGGAATCTTGAAGTGACGGTAGTCGTAAGGGTTGTGTTCAATAGATGGCTGACCAACAAAGTTGTGTGTGATGGGTGGCGACTGGGTCTGCCACTCAAGTGTGGTTCCGCCCCAGGGATTTGCCGGAGCATTCTTGGGCCCGCGAAGTGAACTCAAGAGATTCACGGCGGCAATCACCAGACCAGCACCCAACACCCAGCTTCCGAATGTGGAGAATTGATGCAAGGGCTGGAACTGATCAAGGTAGGTGTAGTATCTGCGCGGCATGCCTTGGCTACCCATAAAGAACTGGGTCAGGAAGGTCATGTTGAAGCCGACAAATACAATCCCACACGCAATACGGCCTACGGTTTCGTTGTACATGCGACCGAACATCTTCGACCACCAGTAGTGAATTCCGCCCAGGAATGCGATGACCGTTCCACCCATCATTACGTAATGGAAGTGAGCCACCACAAAATAAGTGTCATGAAGATGGATGTCAACGCTCAGTGCTCCGAGGAAGATTCCGGTCAATCCACCAATGCCGAAGAGCAGAAGGAAGCTCACAGCATAAAGCATCGGTGTATCGAGAGAGATGGATGCTTTGTACATGGTCGCCATCCAGTTAAATACCTTGATGCCTGAAGGAATGGCGACAAGGAAGGTCAGGAAGCTGAAGATCGATGCAGCAAGTGCACTCTCTCCAGAGGTGAACATGTGGTGCCCCCAAACGAGAAACCCGATCAGTGCGATGGCAACTGAACTAAGAGCGATCAGACGATAGCCGAAAATTGTGCGACGGCTGAAGGTTGGAATGATCTCCGAGATGATTGCCATTCCTGGCAAAATCATAATGTAGACGGCCGGATGGGAGTAAAACCAGAAGAAGTGTTGGAAGAGCACCGGATCGCCGCCAATTTGCGCGTCGAAAATACCGATGTTAAAGGCGCGTTCCATTACCAGCAAAACCATCGTGATGCCGAGTACAGGAGTAGCCAGAACCTGGATAATTGCTGTGGCATAGATACCCCAGACGAAGAGTGGCAACTGAAACCAGCCCATCCCGGGCGCCCGTAGTTTGTGAACCGTAGCGATGAAGTTGATGCCCGTAAAGATGGAGCTGAAGCCAAGAACAAATACAGACAAAGTCATCATGGTGACCGCTCCACCAGTTGTGGTGGAGTACGGGGTGTAAAACGTCCAACCCGTGTCTACGCCGCCGACCAAAATGGAAGTAATGGCCATAACGGAGCCAAGAACATAAATCCAAAAACTGGCAAGGTTAAGCCGCGGAAATGCCACATCCTTTGCCCCAAGCATAAGAGGCATAATAAAGTTGCCCAAAGCCGCAGGTACAGAGGGAATGATGAACATGAAGACCATGATCGCCCCATGTAGCGTAAAGGCCTGATTGTATTGTTCGGCGTTCATGAAATCTTCGCCGGGATGCATGAGTTCGAGTCGCACAAGGAGGGCGAAAATTCCGCCCACAAAAAATGCGCCCAATACGGCCCAAAGATACATAACGCCCAAGCGCTTGTGATCGACCGTGGTCATCCACGACCAAATTCCTTTATGTGCCGGATCCGTCAGATAGTCTGCGTGATGTCCGTGTTCGGCCGTATGAACGGCGGGGGAAGCAATTACGTCTGCCATAATTCGTTACCTCTGAATATTCCCTTTTCTCTTTCTTTACTTGAGCGACTTGATATACGCGATCAGCGCTACAAGTTGCCGTTCCCGAATTTGACCTTGGTAGCTAGGCATGATTCCTTGGAATCCTTCCACTACCATTGCCTGAGGCTGCAGAATCGAAGTACGGATGTAGTTCTCGTCTACCGCAAACTGCTTGCCATCAACCATTTTATGCTGTGCGCTGTAGATTCCCTTCCAGCTTGGCCCCTGGCCCTTGGTGCCATCAATGGAATGGCAAGTGGAGCAACCGAGGTTTACATAAAGGCTAGCTCCCAGTTTTTCTGGAGGCAGCCCTTTTTCTTCTGGATCGCCCTCTTCAAGGAATTTTTCATAATCCTGTTGTGAGACGACCTTCACAACCGCCTTCATCTCGGAGTGGCCTTTGCCGCAATACTCAGTGCAAGGGATGACATAATCCCCGACTGCTGTGGCTTGGAACCAGGTTTCCGTATATCGGTTAGGCAAGACATCTGCCTTTACCCTGAATGCCGGAACAAAGAAGGCGTGCAGGACATCTTCCGAGTGCATAATTACTCGTACAGGCTTATTCACCGGAACCCAGAGTTTGCCAATTGCAACAGATCCATCTGGATAGCCAAATGTCCAAATCCATTTCTTGGCTGTAACCTGGATTTCCATGGCACCGTCTGGTGCAACCGCAGCCTGCATGTAGGTATTGAATCCCCAGAAGAAGACAATCATGCAAAGGATCAACGGAAGGATGGTCCATGTCAGCTCGAGGGCAGTGCTGTGTTCGATGTGTGCTGTCTTCTGATTTGCAGAGCGGCGTTTGTACTGGATACAAAACCCAATCGTGACCACTGCGATCAAAAGGAAAAACAGGATGTTCAACCAGAGAATGAACATGAACAGATCATCAACGCCTTCGGCTTTAATGCTCGAAGCGTTGGGAAGGAATAAATTTCTTAGCCAGGTATTCATTAAGGATGACTCTCACTCGTGGGAATGACCGGTACCAGCGGAGTGCTGCTGCTGATACCCTTTTTTCGCGCCAAATATTCCTCCCGCCAGAAGCGGAAGAGGAATGTTCCTAAAGCCAGTACCACCAATAAACCGCCCAGGCGCATGGCGTTGGTGGCAAACAGCACGTACGACTTTGCACTTGGGTCGTAGTGAAAACACATCAGCATGATTTTCTCAAAGCTGACACCAAACTTGTTATCGGACGCCTCCGTCAATGCCAGACGAAGATCCCGTTCTTTAAACTTGATTCCGTAGAGATAACGCGAAATCATGCCCTTAGGCGTCAGAACCATAATCGCAGCGCTATGTGCATACTGCTTTTGCGCCGGATCATAGTTGTATTTGAATCCTACCTGAGCGGCAAGCTTCTTAACATTGCCCGAATGATCCACCAGAAAATGCCACCCACCAGAGACTGGGCGATCAAAGTTGCTCATGTAAGCAGCCTTCTTTTCCTGTGCCATCTCTGAGGTTTCCGTGGGATCGATCGAAATCGTAACGACGTC
Organism: Bryobacter sp.; assembly: GCA_046590555.1. Lineage (GTDB taxonomy): Bacteria > Acidobacteriota > Terriglobia > Bryobacterales > Bryobacteraceae > Bryobacter. The sequence goes on from JBKJUN010000525.1 coordinate 9,245, forward strand.
GAATTCTTTACCAGGAGACCAGGCTAATTCCTTCAGCACATTTACCTGGGCATTCAGGGTTAAATTGCAAAGCATGGGACAACGGTAATAAACCAAGTTCAGGATGACGGGTCGTTCGCTGGAAAAATAATCTCCCAGCTTGCGTACCTTGCCGCCTTCAGCCACAAATGTCAGATTTAGATCTACCGATTTGCCAAGTTGTTCTTCGATGCCCACTCCATTCATTTCACGAGGCAGGGAAGTCTTATGGTCTTCGAGAGCACGTGCTCTTTCAGCCGCATTCTTCGGCATCCCAATTACTTCGTTCTGGCCGAACAGGACCGCCGGAACCATTATGATGACTACCGCGAGACTGATTTGGGCTAGGACGAGCTTCATTGTGGACTATTTCTTTTCGGTCTTGGCCGCCGGTGCCGCATCTGCTGGAGGTGCAACAACGGTTGGCGTTTTCCCTAACGCTTTATCGATGACTGCCTGGAGCCCTGGATCTACTTCATATGGCTTTACTGCAGAATTTGTGCCGCCATAGAAGGTTTTTCCATTATTGGCTTCCTGAATCAACAAGTCCATCGACCGCTCAATTGGCAATTGAACGCTGCCCTTGGTTTTGTCGATAAATTTATACTGAGTCAATCGTTGTGTCTCATAGGCGCGGACATCTTTGTATTCCTGCCAGATGGGAATTTCCATTTCCATGTGGCGGGTATATTCCAGCTGTCCCACATACCAGTAGTAGACCGCAAAACAGGTGGCAAGAATGGCAAGGACAATGACGACGGTCAGACCGCCGATTTGCAGAGCATTGGGTTCGCTCCGTTCATAACCGACGATCAGGGCTTCTTCGGGAGTGAGAGCTTTAATGGGGTTAACTTCAGACATGGTTCTCAATTCTCCTAGATTTGGTGATGCGCAAGGGCTTGGTAGAGGCGAACATCGCCGACAGGAACAATCGCGTGCTGTTTCAGACGGTTCCAGAAGAAGAAGCCGTAGAAGCTGGCGATGGCGACGGGAGCAGTGATATCCATCCAGTGCGGCGCAAAGCCGGTGGGATGAAGTGTAGGCATCACATTCCAGTGGATATCAAGGTAATCCATCAAGAGAAGCCAAACTGCCATAAAGGCGAGCGTGTTCAAGTTGCGCTTGGTCTTCCGAGTGATCAGGAAAAAGAGCGGGAAGAGGAAGTGACCGAAGACGATAAACTTCGAAACCGATAACCAGCTACCCACAAAGCGGTGCTTGAACCAGATCGTTTCTTCCGGAATATTGGCATACCAGTACAGCATGTACTGGCTGAAGGCGACGTAGGTCCAAAAGACTGTGATCGCGAACATCCATTTTCCGAGATCATGATAATGCTCCAGCGTAATTGAGTTCTTGAGAACACCCGCGCGCCGGAAGCCAAGCGAGATCAAAACAAGTGTGCACATCGAGGCTAGACCACCTCCTGCATAGATGTAAATACCATACATGGTAGAGAACCAGTGCGGATCGAGGCTCATCAGCCAGTCAAAGGCCGCAAAGCTGGTGGCAAGGAAGACCAGCAACATGCCAGGAGCCGCATAACGTGAATTCGAATGCATGTGCTGGATATTCTTGTCCGTGTCCATCGCAGTTGAATTTCGATAAACGCCCCAGGCAAAGAATGTCCAGATGGCGAAGTAAATGACGGCGCGAATCATGAAGAATTGCGGGTTCAACCATACGGCCTTGCCCTGAAGGAGGGCATCATTTGCCACTGCCTCAGGATGCGACCAGTGATAAAGATCATGGATACCCAGGGCAACCGGGATAAACAAGATAAGCCCGTAAGGGAGAGTAGCCGCGAGTGTTTCGGCAAAGCGGCGGACGGTAACATTCCAGGCCGCTCCCGCCAGATATCCAGCGAGCAGGAAAAACAGCGCCCCAAGCAGGATGCGTGTTCCCCACATAAATCCAGCGAGATAGCTGTGAAAAAATTGCTTTTGATCAATGAAGTAACCGGCGCCAGTGGCAACGGCACTCAACAGGAATACGAACAGGATGATGTTGCGGACTCGCGCCCACAGACCTGCGTCCAGATTAAAATTGTCGAGTTCGGCGTGATGGGAATTTGCTGCCATATGCTTTCTCTTTCCTATACCGCCTTAGCGGAGATCCGCCCGCAGTTCGGCGGGTACTTCTTCGATGGTTCCGCGATCGCTACGTTGCAATGCGCGAACGTAAGAAACGATAGCCCAACGGTCGGTCTCAAGAACCTGGAACCGGTATCCATGCATCGTCCGCCGGCCATTTGAAATCACGTCGTAGATTTCGCCATCCGGCATGGCAACGACTCGATCTTCATGCAGATTCGTGGGCAGCCACAGGGATCGCTTTGCTACAACCCCCTGGCCTGAACCAGTTCGGTCGTGGCAGGGAGAACAGTAAGTATTAAATTTTGTCTGGCCAGTCTTGAGCAGACGAAATTCAATACTTACTGTTCTCCCTGCCACGACCGGACTGGTTCAGGCCAGGGAGTTGTAGCAAAGCGATCCCTGTG
>JBKJUN010000654.1:0-1805 GCA_046590555.1 Bryobacter sp.
TCGATGAGTTCGATGGGGCTGCTGGCGGATAACCAGTGGAGCAGCGGCATTCATGTTGTTGGCGTATCGATTCCAGAAGGTGAGGCCGGGCCGCTACGCAATGCCGTAGGGCCCGGCCTCACCTTCTGGAATCGATACGCCAACAACATGAATGTCGCTGCTCCACTGGTTATCCGCCAGCAGCCCCATCGAACTCATCGAAGCACTGCCGCCACCTGGCAAGCCTTGGAGTTCTCGCTCCACACGGCCGTAGTAACTGAGTAGAGCCTCTTTGCTTTGTCCTGGCGCAGGGGTCAATCGCATCGTCACCAGATTCTCTCTGACGAAGCCCGAGTCGATCCGGCGGTAGTTCTCCAGCGTCTGTAAGAAAAGCCCGGCGGCACTAAGCAACAGAACAGAAAGTGCAACCTGAAAACTCACCATCAACTTGCGACCTGTAAAGCGACTGCCACCACGAGTTCCTTGACGATCCGCGGTGAGTGCCGGTATGAGTCCAAAGCAAAGGCCCGCAAAGAGAGACAAGCCGAGAGTCATGAATAGCAGGTTTATGGGTAGCCCATCGGGTACCAGCACCAAGGCATTGTCGCCGAAAGCTTCTACCATCAGTACTCGCTCAAGGCCGAGAGCAAGGAGAAGTCCGGCCAATCCACCGAGCAAAGATAAGGCCAGGCTTTCGGTAAGAAACTGTCTCACCAACCGGCCTCGGCTTGCGCCCAGGGCGAGGCGCGTGGCAATCTCTTTTTGGCGTGCAGTAGCTCGTGCCAAAAGAAGGTTTGCGATGTTGATGCAGGCAATCAGCAACACAACCCCGACCACGGCAAGCAGAAGGCGGAAGGCCCCTTGATACTGGGCCTCACGTCGTGCCTGATCATACCCCCGTCCGGCAGAGAGCACCGCTACTTGCATGCTCTTGATTTCGCGATCCAGAAAGTCGCTCACTTTGGTTTCGCTGCTGCGCCAATACTCGCGAATCAGCGGGGTAAGCTCTGCATTCATCTGCTCTGGTGTGGAAATTGGCTTGCGCCGGACAAGGATGCGAAGCCACCTCATGGAACGGACTGGCGTCTCGCTTGGTCTACCCTTGATCAGGCCATCCGTCAATACCGGAATATAGATTTTGGGTGTGTTGCCCTTGTAAACAGAAAAGTAAGTTGGCGGGGCTACACCAATTACTGTGTAAGGAACCCGGTTGAGTTCGATCTTGCGTCCCACAACGCTGGGGTCGCCCCCAAACTCACTTCGCCAAAAATGATGGGCCAGTACAGCAACAGGATTCGCCCCATCGCTCCTGCTGATCAGCCGGCCAAGCTGCGCCTTAAGGCCAAGCAGCTCAAACAAATTGCCGCAAACCATCTCGATCCCCATGCGCCGGGCACTGCCCGCAGCCTGATAGCTCGCAGTCCAACTGGTGAAACAGGTTGCAGCCTGAACGGATGTGGTCTTGGATTCAATCTCAGACACCAAAGGATAAGAGTAAGAAGTGGTGTAGGCGTCTGGCTTGTGGGTAGAGGTGCGAATCGTCAGTTGGTATAAATCCTCTGGCTCGCTAACGGCCAGCGGAGTTCGCAAGACGCGGTCGAAGACGGAGAAAATCGCAGTGTTCGCGCCGATTCCAAGCCCGAGGCTAGCCACGGCAGCTAGTGTAAACACCGGGCTCCGCTTCATCAATCGCCAGGCAAAGGAGAGATCCTGCCGAACACCAGTCAGGAAGGCGAAGCTCCAGCTTTCGCGTGTTTGCTCTGCGACAGAAGTCAGATTGCCCAAGGCCAACCTTGCCCCACCCTCGGCATCTGCTTGAGGCTGGC
>JBKJUN010000991.1:0-2031 GCA_046590555.1 Bryobacter sp.
CTGGCTCGAACTACGCTCGAACGAGGGCCATTAAATGCATCGTTGTAGAAGAGGACTGAACCATATTGAGTCTGGGCGAGTCCGCGCGAGTCTGTTGTGCTGGTTGTCAAGGTGACATTACCATCGCCCGACTGGACCTGCCATGAGACGGTGACTCCACTTTGCGGGTTGCCGGCACCGTCGCGCACGCGAACCGTAAGGGCTTGTGGTGCCAAAAATTGAGCAAGAACAATTTGCCCATTGCCGGAGACAATTTCGATCGGCTGAGGACCGCCTGGAGTTCCACCGCCGCCACCGCCGCCGGGAGTTCCCGTGCCACTAACGTTGATGATGAAGGATTGGCCTTGTGACCCACTAGTTGAAGCGGTAACAGAAAAGGTACCTGTGGTGGATGGAGCGGTGTAACCTATCGTCGCGTAACCGTCTTTATTGGTTATGGCCGCAGATTGGTCGAAGGGAAAATTGGTGGTGCTGGATGCAAAATTGATCGTGACACCGCTGAGAGGACGGGTGGAACTGTCAAGTGCACGGACGACAAGTGGCCGGCCACGCTGGCCCTGGACAGCCGATTGAGAGGGCGTGATCGTGATCAGGCTGAACGGAATACCTGTTGGAGCGCGCCCGGTAAAGAAGCTGGGGCCAACAAAGGTAGGCTGCGAAATGGAACTATTTAAACTGTTCGTTTCAAGGTTGATCCGAGAAAGGGTATTGGAAACATTTGAGAAGAAGTAGCGGTTGGATGGCTGCTCGTCTGAAGTGACAAGATAGCGGCCGCCGGTGAGCACACCTGTACCGCCAAGCTCCAACTGTACGGGATTGACAATCGGAGAAACCAGACCACCACGGAATACCGTATTGCTGACGCCCACATAGTAAAGTGCAGTGCTGTTGGAGGTGACCTTGAAGCGTTCTGCGACTGCGCCCGGTATTGTGGACTGAGAGATGGTGCGGGTAATCGTATCGACGACGTAGATTTGAGTGGAACCGATCACATTGCAAGCGACGACAATCCGGCTGCCATCAGGAGTAAACTGAGGCTTGAGGCAGTTGGACCCGGTAATGGAGATCTCCGCTCCAATTTGAACGAGGGCATCGCGGCCGTCAATTTCGAGCAGACGGTTCTGGGTGGTGACATAGATCAAACCAGTGGGGCCGACCATCATGGTTGTTGGACCATTCGCGATGCTGAGGCGACTGCCAATGGTGTTATTGCCGAGATTAATGGCGACCAGTGTGCCGTTGCTATTTAAAACAAATGCGCGGTTGGAATCGATGGAGAAGTCAACATCTACGGGAACGCAATTGGTGTCTCCGCAGGTATTCAGGCCCGTGATTTCCTGATCTGTGGCGGTGTCATAAATACGTAGCGCCTGGGAGAGTACGAGCAATCGGCGGCCGTCTGGTGAGATTTTGGCTGCCGAGATATTCGCCAAAGATCTGGAAGTTGTTTCCGCGTAGGGAGAAGAGCCGGAAAACACGGCGATCGACTTGGTTACGCTTTTGGAAAACACATAAAGCTTTTGGCCATTGGGGTGCCAAATGGCTTCAAAGGCAAGGGGGTCTACGGCAATAGTGCCGATCTGGGTGAATGGTTCGGGGCTATAGATATAGCCGGTTGTGTTGCCCGAGTTTTCCTGGGGGAGCACAACAATATTGGAAGCAGATACTGGCGCAATGAAGGACAGAGTAGCCAGCAAAAACAGAGATAGCCTATACATGGGGTTCCTCTTCAGAACTAAAGAGATGGAAGGACGCAGCCCTCTGATGTTAACAGAGAATGTCCTTATCTCACAAAAATAAAATCGGGGCGGACCGAAGTCCGCCCCGAAGTGGTTTCAAGCTATGACAAAGCTTAGTTGTCGAGCTGTTCGGCCTGCGAAGCACCAGTGTTACGACGGATGCCTGCTGGATCGAGGATGAGCGCGAGATAACCGTGTGCAGTCTGCAGGTTGGACGGATCGCTTACGAAGGCGAAGCCGTGTGCCCAGCGGAAGTTGCACGAGATGATGATGTAGCCCTGGAAGCCGACAA
>JBKJUN010000163.1:0-1748 GCA_046590555.1 Bryobacter sp.
GCCGTGGGGCTTCGGGGCAGGTGAATGTGATTACACGGTCTGGCACGAACAAGATTCTTGGGAATGTGTATTGGTTTAACCGGAACGATGCCTATGCGGCGAATAACTTCTTCAACAATTTGCGGAACATTAATCGTCCTCCGTTGCGGTACAACAATGCGGGATATACGCTGCATGGGCCGATCATGAAGAACAAGACGTTCTTTTTCTGGTCGCATGAGTTTCGGCGGGTCATAACCTACAACACTTTTAACGCGTTGTTGCCTTCGGCTGAGTTGAAGCGGGGTGAGTTTTCGCAGCCGGTTTGTGTTGAGATCGAGGGTGCAAATTGTCTTCGCACCGATACTCGAATCAGCAATATTAACCCGGTAGCGAATGCTTATATTCGGGATATTTTTTCAAAGCTGCCGGATGGGGATCGAGAGAACTTCAATGCGTTTACTCCGATTCGTTCGATCTTCAATGCGCGTCAGGAGTTGCTGAAGATCGATCACCGGTTTAGTGAGCGATTCAATGTAAACGTGCGGTGGATCAACGATACGATTCCGACGGAGGAGCCTGGAGGGTTGTTTACGGGGAGCCCGGTTCCGCTGGTTCCGCAGACCAAGACGAATGCGCCTGGGCGGAGTGTGACTGCACGATTTACTCATACGATCTCGCCTCGTTTCTACAACGAGGGTGGGTATGCGTGGAGTTACGGGGCGATTTCGAGCAAGCCGATTGGATTGATCGCGAGCGAGAATTCGCCGAACATCAAGGTGGCGAATATGCCGTTTCCAGTGACGCTGGGCAGGGTGCCGACGCTGGCTGTTTCTGGGTTTAGTTCTTTGACCGGGTATGGGCCTTATGAGAACTTCAACATCAATCAGAATTACTTTGACAATTTTATTGCGATTCTAGGCCACCATACTGTGAAGACCGGGCTTACGCTGAACATCTATCGTAAGCAGGAGAACCATCTGACTGGCCTGAATGCCGGGAGCTTCAGCTTTTTGACGACTCCCCGGCCTACGGGGACGAGTATTGCCAATCAGGCCTGGGCGAATTTTCTACTTGGGAATGTAGCTACGTTTCAACAGGCATCCAATGATCTGACTCCTGATTTGAGGCAGAACCAGTGGGAAGGCTATGTGCAGGATGACTGGCGTGTGCGGTCGAATTTGACGCTGAATCTTGGGGTTCGGTTTTCCTATTTTCCTAGCGTCACAGACAAGAATAGTTTGCTGACGAACTTTGATCCGGCGACTTACCGGGCGGATCGAGCGCCGCAGATCAATGCGGCGAATGGCAATCTTGTTCCCAATACGGGCGACCCGTTGAACGGGATTATCGTCAATGGGAAGAACTCGCCTTATGGGGATCGAGTGTTGAATAGCCCTGGGGTTAAGTGGGCTCCTCGTATTGGTTTTGCGTGGGATCCATTCAAGGATCAGAAGACGGCGATTCGTGGAGGATATGGCATCAGCTATGACTCTGTGCTGGTTGGGATTTATCAGCAGGTGGTGGGGCAGAATCCTCCTTTTGTAAACAATATTGTGATCAACAATACCAGGCTTGAGAATCCTACGGCTGGTGTGGTTTCGATCTCGGCGGCTCCTCGCAATTTGCGTTTTGTACCGGCTCCGTTCCGGATTCCGTACACGCAGCAATGGAGTCTCGATATCCAGCGGCAGATGCAGCGGTTTGTTTTGATGGTTGGATATTACGGGTCGAAGGGGACGCATTTACTTGGGTTGCAGGATCAGAAT
>JBKJUN010000688.1:0-2570 GCA_046590555.1 Bryobacter sp.
GAAGAGCGGAAAGCCTATGAGCGCGTGGTGCGCGAATTCGGCGACCAGAAAGACGCCTCCGAGGCTAAAACCCGGCTTGCGGCGCTACCCGGTGGCACCGCACCTACTGCGGATGGTGTTCTCTACACGGGCGAGATATTGGCCTATGCCCGTCCCTCGCACAACGGCCGGTTTGTGTCGTTCCTCTGCGACCGCGCGATCTGCGTGCTCGACACGGTTTCAGGAACTGTGAAAACTGCCGTCTCCGCGCCCACTGAGGGAAGAGCCCGCCATTGGCGCCCGCTCGTTTCGCCCGACGGCAGCCTCATCGCCTATACGCATTTCGCGAACGAGGGCATCCAAGGAAAGGGCGACCTGCGGGTGTCGCGCACTGATCAAACCGGCGACAAACTTCTCATCGCTGGAAGCGTCGAGACCAAGGACTACTTCGCTCCTGTAGACTGGACATCGGACGGGACCCGGATTCTCGTCGCCAAATCCAACAGCATCGGGAGCGGCCTGCTTCTGATCGCGCCCAGCGGCGGCGCAGTGCGCGAACTTATAACTCCGGATTTTAATTGGTGGACTGGGCGCCATCTCTCCATGCTCTCTCCCGACGGCAATTGGATCGCCTATCCATCCTCCACACCGGATCAAAACAAAGGGGGATATGCACCTACAGACGTGCGGCTAATGCAGGTGACAGGCGGAAGCTCAGAACTAGTGCAATCTGGCCCGAGTCACGAATTCCCATTGGGATGGCTCGCCAATGGGGCATTGATTACAGTCAGCGAACGCAGCGGGAAGCCACGAGCATACAAGCTCTCCGTGTCCAATGGAAAACTCCAGGGCGAACCACAGTTACTGGAAATGGATCTCGGCCAAAAAACGCACGCGATCAACGTGGCCGGCATGTCCTACAATGGTGCCGTGTTGTTCCATGACGAGCAGTACAACAGCGACCTCTATTCCTTCCGGTCTGGCGATGATCCGCTACGCAAACTTCCACTCGGCTTCCAAGGTACACGCCCTTCCTTCTCTCCTGATGGAACGAAGCTCGCTTATGCCCTCGGTGGATTCAACGACAACTCGATCGTCATTCGCGACACGGCTTCCGGCAAAGAGCGGATGATGCCCGGAAAGATCCCAGCCGTTCAGCAATTTGCCTGGTATCCAGATGGCCAATCTCTTCTCGTCATTTGCAATACCGGCAACTACAGCCGCAGGCCCGCCTTCCGCATGAATACCGCCACCAGTGAGCTAAGGCCGGTTGCCGATGTCGTGGATATGTGGACAACTCACGGTCCCGCTATTCTCGCCGACGGCAAGACCTTGCTCTATACGGTGCGAGAACAGGGAAATCGGCCCCGACCGTCGGGGAGCATTGTAGCCCTGGATCTGGAGACCGGGGCTGTCCGTCCTTTCATTCGCCCCCGTGCCGAGAACGGCACCATAGGATCTTTTAGCTTGTCCTTTGATCGAAAACTGATTGCCTACTTCGAGGGCAATTCGTCAGCGTTTGCGACGGTTCTTCTGGTTGCCGCCATTGACAATCCCCAACCCAGAATCATCTGCGAGGGCCCACCATGCGGTTCGTCCGTGCCGTACTTCACATCGGGCGACCGCGAGATCATATTTTGGGGCAAAGATGCGCAAGAGAAGCCCAGAGACTTCTGGCGAGTGCCAGTCGCCGGTGGTGAGCCGCGTCTCTTCCGCAAAGTCGAATGGACGATGGACGGCCCCGCCTTCCACCCCACCTCCGGCGAAATCATCATCGGCGTCGGCAAGTACAACTCTCAAATTAGTGTCAGGCGGATTGCGATACCAGTGAGCAAATAACTCAGACCGATCACGAGGCTCCTCGCCCGCCGCCCAGGGAGGGCAAAAGCCTTTGCAAAGTAATCCCTTTGCAGCGTTTGCGGAGAGGCAAACCGACAACATCTTGCTCTAGCGCGCCGCAGGAAGGGAGCCCAACGCATGGCCCTAAACATCGTTGCCTCTAAGCCGTCTCGCCAAGGTCCGGGATGCTTAGCACCCATTGGTCTATGTCAAAACGGCGTGCCATAACACTTCCTTCGTTAATGATCGCGCCATCAGCTGCTTTGATGCAGTAGGCAATAACTTGTTTATGAACTCCATGATCGAGATCGGGTAGGCTTTAGTGCTCCCTTCCTCAATTGTGGAGCCGTAGCTCCCACCTACACATTCAAACAGGCTGATGGTGCGCCCTAGATAGTTTAAAGTGCCGCCCCAAGGCCTTCGGCGCGTAGCACGTCCGGATCGACTCCTCCACCCGAACAACACCCGGCAAGCTTACCATTTATAACAACCGCCGGAACGGTTTTTACGCCATAGCGTTTTGCCTTCGCTGCTGCCTCAGGTTGGTGCATATCGTGTATCTCGATTTCACAGGATGAGCATGCGATCGATTTCACCAGTTGGATCGTCTCATCGCATGCCGGGCATCCGGCACTAAACACTTCTACTTTTCGTGTTGGGTTCATGTTGACTTTCTCCTATGCGCTCAAATTCTTTTCAACATCGCCAGCAGGAACGCACTGCGGGCAACTATCGACCACCTTCCGTGGCCA